>NZ_NOZT01000056.1:0-22276 GCF_002412355.1 Acinetobacter sp. YT-02 | reverse complement strand
AACCATGCTCAAGTATAAATGCGAGAACGCAGGGGTATGTTATGAAGAAGTCAATGAAGCCTATACCACCCAAATTTGTTCGTGCTGTGGCTCACGCTCCAGTAGTCCGGAAGGTAGAGCAGGACTTGGAATAAGAGAATGGCAGTGTGTGGAGTGCGGTACGCTCCATGATCGGGATGTAAATTCCGCACTGAATATTCTTGCGCTCGGGCATGAGCGTCTAGCAGTAGGAATCTCCGTCCTTTAGGTCGGGGAGGATGTCAATGATTCATCACGACCTACCTATAAGCAAAACATGATAGATACTTAAAATTTTTTATCTTTGATATTTTTATTAAAATCTAATTTTCCAATCAAAATTACAAAATTATTCGTTTTTACAAATTAAATAAGAATAATTATCCTTTAGCTATCCACACAGAAAACGGTCAAAGCAGCAGAAGGAGTATTCACATGAGCCATATTCAAAAATTTGTCGCCAACAATCAACGCATGTTCAAAAAAACTTTAAGCTACTACATCATGCACATCACCGTGGCGATGGTGGTCGGTTATATAGTCACAGGCAATATTTGGATGGCCATTACCTTAAGTTTGGTCGAACCGACAGTACAAGCTGTTGCGTATTTCATTCACGAGCGGATTTGGGAAAAGAAAGCACAAACGCAAGATTCTAAAATTATCGCTTAATGGTTTTATAGATTCTGCTTGTGAATATTCCATTTCAGTTTGAGATCATCTTGGTTGCAGCCCACGATGATCTTTTTTTATCTCTGCTGTATCTCTACAAGATCATCCCGAATGCATAGTTTAAAAATAAGTAGAATTTGTTTTGATTAATTCTAATTTTTTCTAAATAATAAGCACAGTAATAAAAAATCTTTATGGATGGTGCAAATGAATCTTGCAGCCTTTGAAGCCTTTGTTAAAGTCATGGAAACAGGTTCTATTTCTTTGGCAGCAGATCAGTTATTTATTACCCAACCTGCGGTGACCAAACGTATTCACAGCCTAGAAGACTATTTTGGCGTGAAACTCTTTGAATCGGCAGGTCGTGGGGTGCAAGCCACGCATGCAGCACACTCACTATTGCCCAAAGTCAAAAACTGGCTGAATGAACTGGGCGATATTCACCACACCCTCAGTCATGAGCAAGGACAGGTTCAAGGCAAACTGAAAATTGGTACCAGTCATCATATTGGTTTACACCATTTACCCAATCATTTGCGTGAATATGTGCAAGAATTTCCCAACGTCACGCTAGATGTGCATTTTGTCGATTCTGAACAGGCACATGAACAAGTTTTGGCGGGCGATTTAGAACTGGCTTTTCTGACCTTACCGCCTAAATTAGATGAACGTCTGTCTTATGTCACCATTTGGAATGATCCATTGGTGTTTGTGGTCGCATCTTTTCATCCGCTTGCACATCAGAAAAACCTGCAATTGACCGATTTACTCGCCTACCCAAGTTTGTTGCCTGCCGCGCAAACTTATACCAGTCAAATCACTTTGGCAGAATTTGAAAAGCAAGGCGTCAAACCCAAAGTTACCATGAGCAACAATCCGTTAGAATCAATTCGGATGTTAGTGTCAATTGGTTTGGGATGGTCTGTTTTACCTAAAACGTTGGTCAATCAGGACTTACAACAGTTAGATATTGACTTAGAAATGAACCGTCAATTGGGCATGGTATGGCATCCGGGACGGACGCAATCGCGCGCTGTTTTAGAATTGATTGAGATGATGAAACACTAAAAGATTAATGGTTTCTTTTGAATGAAAACACCCTCAAACACGATTGTATTGAGGGTATTTTTTATTGGCTTAATTTAGGCGCAAGTGAAATCTTAACGACTCACCGAATCTTCATGCAAAGATTCATTCAATTGGTCTACCACAATGGCCCATGAACCATCCGATTTCATTTTTTCGACGATAAACTGACGCTGTGCTTCCGTCCAAAATTCTGCCTCGGCAATTGTTGTTTCTGCATTCAATTGATGCGTTTCAATAAATTGCTGAATCGCAGCTTCACTGGCATCCAAACCCAGTTGTTCAAATAAATGTGTCATTCTTGGGCGTACACCACTCATTTTTTCACTCCTGATCATTTTTAATTCTTGTCTTACCTTAGCATGCCTATTCTAAAAATGAATGACATAATCCAACATTGCAATAAATAAAAACAAAAAACAAATCAATAAGCTAGTAAAAGCCAAAGTAGCAACACCTCAAAAAAATTCAGACTTAAATTGACCAGTCCTGCACATCCCAACCTTGCTCTTCAGCCAAAGCCTGTAAACGTGCATCAGGATTTACAGCAATGGCGTGATCTGCATATTCCAACAAGAAACGATCATTAATCGAGTCTGAATATGCCCAAGATTCTGTCACTTCACGCCCTGCAAGCCATTGCTCCAAACGCACCAACTTGCCTTGTTGATAACACGCAGTATTAATGACTTTGCCTGTATATTTACCATCGACCACTTCGGCATTGGTGGCAATAATTTCACTAATACCAAACTCACGGAAAATAGGTGCAGTAATAAAGTCAGATGTTGCTGTAATCCCCACCAATTCATGCCCTAATTCTTGATGACGCTGAATAGCTTTAAACCCTTCAGGGCGCATTTGTGGACGAATCACCTTTTGCATAAATAATTCATGCAAATCTGTGAGGTACTGATTGTCGTGCTGGGTTAAAAACTCAAATACAAATTCGTTATATGCAATTGGGTCGAGTTGCCCTGCTTTGTAGTCTTCATAAAACTTGTCGTTCATGGCGCGATGGCGAACAGGATCAACCAAGCCTTCACTTACCAAAAACTCACCCCAAGAATGATCTGAATCAGTATTTAACAAGGTGTGATCGAGATCAAATAGCGCCAATTTCATGAAAATACTCGTAAAAACTGAAATTTAAGAAAAAAATTGTAAATCTATCTCCGCTAGTCGATAGAAATTCGTTAAGATCATAGCAATTTTAACATTATTTACACTTTGCGTTTTCGAGTTGGAGAAAAGAAATCATCATCCCCGAGTGCAAAGTCATAAATTAAACAATATTTAGGTAGCCAAATGATCGACTCAGAAGGTTTCCGACCCAATGTCGGGATCATTTTGGCAAACGAGTTTGGACAAGTTTTATGGGCAAAACGCATTGGTCACAATGCATGGCAATTTCCGCAAGGAGGTATCCAATATGGAGAAACCCCTGAACAGGCACTTTATCGTGAGCTGAGAGAAGAAGTTGGCTTACTGCCCGAACACGTCCAAGTTATCGCGCAAACTAAGGGTTGGCTGCGTTATCGTTTGCCACATCGGTATATACGCACGGATTCAGATCCCGTATGTATTGGTCAAAAACAGAAGTGGTTTTTATTGCAACTGACAGCGTCAGCGCATCATATTCGGCTGAATTTGTCAGACCCACCCGAATTTGATCAATGGCAATGGGTCAGTTACTGGTATCCGCTTGGTCAGGTCGTCAATTTTAAACGTGACGTCTACCGTAAAGCGATGGTGGAATTGTGCAATCAATTGCCCCTGAAAAAACCTTAAAATTTGCATGAAGATGTAGATTTTTTAGCTTATTGTTATAGGGTCATCTGTGGTGTAAAACTGACCTCAAATCATTGATTGGAATATGGAGTAGCGCGTATGTCGAACATGCAACTGGATACCCTTAGACGCATTGTACAAGAAATCAATGCGTCCACCAGTTTGCATGAATCACTCGATATTATGGTCAATCAGGTCGCAGAAGCCATGCATGTGGATGTCTGCTCTATTTACCTGCTCGATGAACGCAATCAACGCTATTTGCTCATGGCATCAAAGGGTTTAAATCCTGAGGCTGTGGGGCATGTGTCTCTACATACCAGTGAAGGTTTGGTCGGTTTAGTCGGACAACGTGAAGAAATTGTCAACCTAGACGACGCACCTAAACACGAACGCTTCATGTATTTGGCCGAAACAGGCGAGGAAATTTATAATTCTTTCCTTGGCGTGCCTGTCATGTATCGCCGTAAAGTTATGGGCGTTCTTGTGGTGCAAAACAAGGACAAACAAGACTTTTCTGAAGCCGCAGAATCCTTTTTAGTCACACTTTGTGCTCAGCTTTCAGGTGTCATTGCGCATGCGCATGCCGTGGGCAACATTGATGTGTTCCGCAAACCCAACAACCTGCCTGCCTACAAAACCTTTCAGGGCGTATCAGGTTCGGGCGGGATTGCACTGGGTCGTGCGGTAATTCTGTATCCACCTGCAGATTTGGCGGCTGTACCTGATCGTGAAGCTGAAGACATTAGTGAAGAGTTAGAATTACTAGACAACGCACTAGATGCAGTGCGTCAAGAAATTCAGGCACTAGATGACAAAATGCAGGATGCCTTAATGGCAGAAGAACGCGCTTTATTCAGTGTGTTCCTACGCATGCTAGATGAAAATGCCCTGCCTGCAGAAATTAAAGAACTGATTCGTGAAGGTAACTGGGCACAAGGTGCAGTGCGTATTGTAATTGACAATCACATTGCCCTATTTTCGCAAATGGAAGATGACTATTTACGCGAACGTGTTTCTGACCTGAAAGATTTAGGGCGTCGTATTCTCGCCTCTTTACAAGAAGCCGATGCCAGTCACCGTGAACTGACCGATGAAAGTATTTTAATTGGCGAAGAAATTTCCACAGCAGCTTTGGTAGAACTACCTGTCGATAAAATTGCAGCAATTGTCACCACCGAAGGCGCAATGAATTCTCACATGGTCATTGTGGCACGTGCTTTGGGTATTCCAACCGTAGTTGGCGTAACTGAATTGCCCATCAACAGCCTAGACGATGTGGAAATGATTGTAGATGCGCACCAAGGTCGGGTGTTTATCAACCCGCCACGTCGCATGCGGACACGCTATAAAGAAATTCAAAAAGAAGAAGAACAGATTGCCAAAGACCTCAAGCAATATGAAACCAAAGATGCCATTACCCCTGACGGCGTAGCGGTAAAATTGTATGTCAATACAGGCTTGATGATTGACGTGGTGCGTGGCGTACAACGCGGTGCTAAAGGTGTTGGTTTATATCGTTCTGAAATTCCATTTATGCTGCGTGACCGTTTCCCGGGCGAAGAAGAACAGCGTGCTATTTACCGCCAACAGCTCAGTCACTTTGCCAACAAACCTGTGGTGATGCGTACGCTAGATATTGGCGCAGACAAGGACTTGCCGTACTTTTCGATTGAAGAAGAAAACTCAGCCTTGGGTTGGCGCGGGATTCGCTTCACGCTAGATCATCCTGAAATTTTTTCTTCGCAAATTCGTGCCATGCTCAAAGCCAGTATTGGTTTGAATAATCTGCATATTTTGCTGCCAATGATCACCAGTGTCAGCGAGGTTGAAGAAGCCTTGTATTTGCTAGATCGTGACTTGCAAGCAGTGCAGGAAGAAGAACAGGTTAAAATCACCAAACCGAAAATTGGCATTATGGTAGAAGTACCGAGTGTGCTGCTGCAAATTGATGAATTTGCCCCGTTGGTGGATTTTTTCTCGGTAGGATCAAACGATTTAACCCAGTATTTATTGGCAGTGGATCGTAACAATCCGCGTGTGGCCAACGTCTATTCACACTTTCATCCTGCAGTACTGCGCGCCTTAACCCTCTTAGTGAAAGAATGTCATAAATATGACAAGCCTGTGAGCGTTTGTGGCGAAATGGCAGGAGATCCGCTGTCTGCGGTAATTCTGATGGCAATGGGCTTTAATACCCTGTCGATGAGTTCAAGTAATATCTTGCGGGTGCGTAAAGCAATTTGTCATGTACCGATGACCGATGCGCAACATTTATTAGATCAGGCGTTAAAAATGAATAATCCGCTGATGGTGAAAAGTCTGATGGAATATTATTTTAAAACCCATGGCTTGGGCGATATGGTGAAACTAGCGACACGTATCGTATCTCCATAAAACTTAGTTTAAGCCTCAAGCAACGCACAATTCATTCCAAAAACAACAAGGGCGATAATCATCGGAATATCGCCCTTGTTTATGTTTGCTATAGCCTCGTTTGGCATTTTTCTTGCGGTCTACAAAAACCTGACTTTTGTTGACCTCGTGCATGTGCTTGGCCACAAAGTTATGCTGAATAAGCTCAAGCTGTTTTTTCTTTGCCATTGCGCTGTTCCTTTCGGTTGATCATTGAAATGAGCAGTGTCGCTACTTTTTATAGATGGAGATGTTGAGGGAAAATTCAAGCCAATTGCTTCTGCACAACCTGACTATTCTCTCACCAATGTCCCATATTAAATTGGGAAGCCGATCATACGCTTTTTTGTACATTTTACAAGCGATTTTCACTCAATAGCGGTAAGATAAAAAGAAGGGTAAATAAACTTTTTTGCCGCCGTTTTATTGGAGTTTTTCTGACGGTTAATTTTGAAGGCTATTTTAAAGAATACTCAGCGGCTTTACCCATACAATTATAGCATGAAATTCTAAAAAATTTTATTACTTTGCAAAGACTTAGTAGTTATAAAATCCGCTAGAAAAACTGCAATGATTGGCTAATATGAATATAGAAGATCAGTTTAACAAGACCATTAAAAACAGGAGTCAAATTCATGATTTATGAAGTTTCTGGAGATATTTTACTGAGCGAAGCACGTGCGATTGCTCACGGTGTTGCCCCTAACGATAACTTTGCCACAGGTTTGGCTTTAAGTCTGCGTGAGCACTGGCCTGCGCTATATAAAGACTTCCGCAACTATTGTCATATTTACCATCCTAAAGCGGGTGAGCAATGGACTTGGGTCAATGCCGAAGGTCAACGCATCGTCAACCTGATGACTCAGGAAGCGGCTTATGACAACGGTTCAAAACCAGGTAAAGCATCGACAGAATACGTCAACCGCACTTTGAAAAACTTAAAACAGTTGATTGAAGAAGAGAAAATTGAAAGCTTGGCATTACCGCGTCTTGCAACAGGTGTAGGCGGTTTAGATTGGGAAGATGTACGTCCACTCATCTACAAACACTTAGAAGATTTGGATATTCCTATTTACATCTACACCCTCTATCAAAAAGGTGTGAAAGCTGAAGAGCCTGCGAAATAAGACTTCTGCTATGTTAAATACTTTATGGTCATGTAGTTGTTAAAACACAACTGCATGACACGGTTCAAATGCCCTCTTTATTGGAGGGTATTTTTATGTTGAGTCGACTTAAATACACCAACAATTACAACATATACTGACGGTACACTGCCGCCACCAAAATTCCTGCTGCAATTGCCCACAGTGGCTTTTTAAACATTAACATCAATACAGCCGTACAGAGCAATGCCCACCGTGCTGCAGTATCTCCCGTAACGGCAATTGGGGTTAATACCGCAACCAGCACTGAAGCAGACATGGCATAAATAAAACGCTGGACCGACTCGGTAATGGGAACATACTGCATAATCATCACCCCACCCCAACGGGTAATAAGTGTCACAATTGCCATAACCAGTACAATTAGCACTGGATGACTCAGGTTCAACATGTGGTTCATGCGCGTTGCTCCTTCCAATATAAGCCAGCAAAGCCACCCATTAATGCACCGACAACCACATGACTATTTTCAGGTAAATACCAATATGCCAACAGGGAACTGATCGCTGCAACTGTCCAAATCCATACAACTCTTAAATTTTTCTGTCCACCCAGTACCATGCTCAGTAAGAAACACGCCATGACCATATCTAAGCCAAACAAGGCAGGTTGCGCAATTAAATTCCCCAAATACAGCCCTAAGCCTGTTCCAATTAACCAAAACAGCCACAAGGCAATTCCGCCGCCAAACAACAAACCTAAACCGGATTGCCCACGTTGAAAAGCATGTAAAGCCATGGCCCAATTGGCATCTGAAATAAACAATAAGCTAAGATAACGCTGACCTGTGGGTAATTTTTCTAACCACGGATATAAAGATGCCCCCATCAAAATATGACGGGCATTAATAAAAAATACGCTAATGACTAAAGGCAGCAGTGAAACCTGTTCGCCCCACAATTCTAATGCGGCAAATTGTGATGCTCCAGCAAAGACCAAGCCACTCATAAGCAAAATAGAGGATGAATCTAAGCCAACCTGAGTTGCCGCCAAACCAAATGCCGCACCAAAAATGGCGACAAAACACGAGATTGGCAACAGATGTTTAAACCCCAACCAAATTTCCAAAGGATCTAAATATTTCTGTCTTGAGGATGATTTTGAAAAATACACGGTGAAAGTGCGCTCAGTCGTAGGAATGCTGAAAATAGCAGATGCACCAAATCATATCAGATGAAAAGCACAGGGTTTTAGTGCTAAGCAGGTAAAATTTGAACAAAAATTCAAAAATCGTGCGCATTGAGCATCTTAACCTCGAGCAACAACACCGCTTAAACTATTGCTTATCTTAAACTATTGCTTATTTTCACCAAGAGAAAAACTTTCTCAAGCATTTAACGCTCACAAGTTTACCCGTGTTTCAAAACGCAGCCTGCTCTAGCGCAGGCGTGTTTAACGTTATGCTGCAAACGCCCGCTGTAAAATTTGTGCGACATCGACCTGTTCAGGTTTAAGCATCCCCACCACTTGCCCATGCAATGCACTATAACGCGACTGAATAAAACCTTCTGCCACAAAACTTGGAGCATAACGCAACAACAAAACCGCTTGTGCCAAAATCACCAAACGGCTCACCAAAGCACGTGCCATAAATTGTAAATCGTTGCTGTTCGTGGTCTGCAATAACTGCTGCAAACCATCTAATTCACTGCCCAAAATAGGATGAGTAACGGCAGTGCGAGCAAAATCCTGCAATAACACCTGAATCAGCTCAGGTTCTCGCTGCATAGCGCGTAGTACATCCAGACACATGACATTGCCTGAACCTTCCCAAATGGTATTTACAGGTGCTTCTTTGAAAATACGTGCCATGATGCTGTTATCGACATAACCATTGCCACCAAAAACTTCCATCATCTCACCTGTAAGTTCCACCGCGCGTTTGCAAATCCAGAACTTTGCAGCAGGGGTCATTAAACGCTTCCATGCCAAAGACACAGCATCATCGCTTTCATAACAATGTGCCAAATGAAAACTGAGCTGTACCGCAGCTTCAGTTTCCAAAGCCAAATCTGCCAAGACTGCCTGCATTAATGGCTGATTCGCCAAAGTCTGTCCAAATGCTTGACGTTGTCGAGTATAGGCAAGGCATTGCACCAAGGCTTGACGCAGCATGGCACTACTGCCCACAGCACAGGTTAAACGAGTGTAGTTCGCCATTTCAATAATGGTGGGAATACCGCGCCCTGCTTCGCCAATCATGATGCCCCACGCCTGCTGAAATTCGACTTCAGAACTGGAGTTACTCCGATTTCCCACTTTGTCTTTTAAACGCTGTACCTGAATATTATTTTTTCTGCCATCTTCTAACCAACTCGGTACAAAGAAACAAGCCAAACCATCTTGTTCGGTATTGGCGACCACCAAATGTGCATCACACATTGGTGCAGAGAAAAACCATTTATGACCTGTGAGCAAATAGGCTTGCCCACGCCCTGTTGCTGCGACTGGAATGGCAAGCGTTTGGTTGGCACGTACATCTGAACCACCCTGCTTTTCGGTCATGCCCATGCCCAACCAAATAGATTTCTTTTGTGAAATCGGCACATCACGCGGGTCATATTCATGCGATAACAGTTTTTCGCCCATGCTTGCCCATAATTCAGGTTCACGCTGAATGAGCGGAATGCTGCCTAAAGTCATAGAATTTGGGCATAAATTACCGCACTCAACCTGTCCTGCCAAATAAAAACGACTGGCCCAATCGACCCATTTTGCCGTAGATTGCGGTTGCTTAAATGGATGTGCATGCGTGTCAAACTTACGATTCAGCGCCATCCAGTGATGCCACGCAGGATGAAACTCCACTACATCTTTACGACGTCCACGTGCATCGAAGGCATGTAAAATAGGCGTATGCCGATTGGCTAAATCGGCATAATGATAATATTCTGCCGATGCTGCAATGTGCCCCAATTCACTCAGTCGGGTCTGATCTTGACTGCCATAACGGGTTAAAATTTCTTGTAAAACCGTATCGGTTTCAAATAAGTTATAGTCTTGTAATTCATCAAACTGATTTTGAATTTGATGGGTCATCCATGTCTGCATTGTGTCACTCCTAGATAAACGCGGTGCTATCATTGCATTCAGTATAGAGAAAAATATGCGCTCAGGTGTTCGGCTTTATTTATGAAAAATTCTGAGGTTCAAGTGCGCCGTAAGCCGCGCCAATCAAGGGCTAAACTGACTCAAGAGGCTTTACAAGAAAGTTTTGTTCGGCTTTTGCATGAACGCTCGGCAGCTGAAATTACCATTCGCGAAATTACCGATTTGGCAGGTGTCGGTTTAGGCACTTTTTATGAATACTTTGCCAAGAAAGAAGATTTACTGGCATTAACGATTCACCTGCAAGTCAAACAGCATGCAGAACGCTTAAAAAGTTATGCCCAACAGCAACTTGAGTTATCCACAGTTGTTGAAATAAACCGCTATATCGCAACAATCATTCAGTTTCAGCTTCAGCAAATTCAGGCACAACAATGGCTTTGGGCACAGACTTTTTTACTGGAACGACAAGTTTCACACATTGAAACTTACCAAAAAAGTTACAGCATGATGCTGCAAATGTGGCAACAGATATTCGCACCTGTCATACATAATGCCGAACTACAACTGCGCCTTGCTTTGAATCTGCACCGCATCAGCTATGGCTTTATTTCACAAAGTTTATTAATCAATCCGCATTTTCAAGATTGGGGCACCTTGTACACCGATATTTCACTAGCAATTCAACCGTTTTTAGTCTCTGTTTCAGATATTTAATGCTGCAAAAACTATTAGGGTCTGTTGACACTTCGTCTATGTTTACGACGACGCATATTTTTTTAGCTGATATAAGGCATGAGATAGGGAATTTAGTTATTCTAAGTGACTGACACATAACGTAATAGCAGCAAAAAATATGCTTGTCCTGAAAGGCTGTGACTAAAACTTTCTCAGATTGCGTTATGAAACTTGGCAATAGTCTCGCTATTCCCTGCGTTTCATGCCTGATCTGCTCAGTTTTAGCCTACAGCGCAAGCCATTTATGAAATGTCAACAGACCCTGATTTCCACACAAACAATAATCGAATATACCAATCATAAACAATAAATTTATCTATTTGTAAAATTATAAAAATCGTTTTACATTAAAATGGTGAGATTTGAAAAGCTTTCATCTACAAAGCCCAATCTGCATGATATTGTGGTGTTGTAGTTGATTTTTTAAACAAACAAAACGGTTCATGGCCGCTTGTTTTAGAAGCTAAATTTCTAATACAGCCCACCACATGATGATCACAATAATGGAGAACAACGATGAGCCAAGAGATAAAAAAATGCCCTGTAACGCATTTAACCACCGATGCAGGCGCACCTGTTGTAGATAACCAAAATAGTATGACTGCGGGCGCACGTGGCCCACTCCTTACTCAAGATTTATGGCTCAATGAAAAGTTGGCAAACTTTGTACGTGAAGTAATTCCTGAGCGTCGTATGCATGCCAAAGGTTCAGGTGCGTTTGGTACGTTTACGGTCACGCACGACATCAGCCAATATACCCGTGCCAAAATTTTCTCTGAAGTTGGCAAAAAAACTGAAATGTTTGCTCGTTTCTCTACCGTTGCAGGTGAGCGTGGCGCTGCCGATGCAGAACGTGACATTCGTGGTTTTGCCTTAAAATTCTATACTGAAGAAGGCAACTGGGATTTAGTCGGTAACAACACACCAGTGTTCTTTTTCCGCGACCCACGTCAATTCCCTGACCTGAATAAAGCGGTAAAGCGTGACCCACGCACCAACCTGCGTAATGCGACCAATAACTGGGATTTCTGGACTTTGCTGCCAGAAGCACTGCACCAAGTCACCATTGTGATGTCGGATCGTGGTATTCCTGTGGGTTATCGTCACATGCATGGTTTTGGTAGCCACACCTATAGTTTTATTAATGCCAATAATGAGCGTTTCTGGGTGAAATTCCACTTCCGCACTCAACAAGGCATTCAAAACCTGACCGATGCAGAAGCAGCAGAATTGATTGGTCGTGACCGTGAAAGCAGCCAGACTGACCTTTACAATGCCATTGAACGCGGTGATTTCCCGAAATGGACGCTGTTCGTGCAAATCATGCCTGAACTGGATGCAGAAAAAGTCCCTTATCACCCATTTGACCTCACCAAAGTTTGGCCGAAAGGTGATTATCCACTGATTGAAGTGGGTGAGTTTGAACTGAACCGTAACCCTGAAAACTACTTCCAAGATGTTGAACAGGCTGCCTTTGCACCAAGCAACCTTGTACCAGGAATTAGCTACTCGCCAGATCGCATGTTACAAGCGCGTTTGGTCAACTATGCCGATGCTGCACGTTACCGTGTTGGTGTGAACCATTCACAAATTCCAGTGAATGCTGCACGCTGCCCTGTGCACTCAAACCGTCGTGATGGTCAGGGTCGTATGGATGGCAACTATGGCAGCTTGCCACACTATGAGCCAAACAGCTTCCATCAATGGCAAGAGCAACCACAATACCGCGAACCACCGCTAAAAATTCGTGGCGATGCAGATTTCTGGGATTATCGTGAAGATGATAGCAACTATTTTAGCCAGCCGCGTGCCTTGTTCAATTTAATGAACCCTGAGCAAAAACAAGCACTGTTTGATAACACGGCACGTGCAATGGGTGATGCTTTAGACTTTATTAAGTATCGTCATATTCGTAACTGTTATGCATGTGACCCTGCTTATGGCGAAGGCGTTGCAGCGGCTTTAGGCATGACCGTTGCCGATGCGCAAGCAGCACGTGCCAGTGACCCTGCACTTGGTCAGCCTGGCGTACTGTAATCTTTGTAGTTAAAGATCAAGTCAGTCTGAACAGCAAGACTTTAAACACCAAAACAAAGCCCCTATTTCGATAGGGGCTTTGTGTTCTATATCTATCATTGCTACTTTTCAGTAGCGTGAAAAGTAGCGTGTCACTTTTATTTAAGGTCAAGTTTTTAAAAGATTAAACAATTAATTTCTTACCTTCACGAATACAATAAAACGGATTCATTAATTTAGATGAACGCTTCATGGCATGATGCAAGTCTGCCTCTGGTTGCTCACGCCCTTCATCGGTCAGCTCAAAAGTGCGGTAATGAATGGCCAAAGAACATTTGGAATGTAAATCTTTATGGGCCTGAAAGGCATCTTCAGGGTTCATATGCATATAACGCATCAGATTCCGTGGCTCGTAAGAACCTATAGGTAAAAGTGCCACGCGCGGTGCGCCAATGCGGGTTTGGATTTCTTTAAAGTGTGGCGAGTAACCTGTATCGCCCGCAAAGAAGCAATGATCTTGCCCATGCAAAATAGAAAAACCGCCCCATAACGCCATGTTCTGATCACGTGCGCCACGCCCTGAACCATGTTGTGCAGGGGTGTAGACAATTTTCACTTCTTTAAATAAAGCCGATTGCCACCAGTCCATTTCAATCACATGCAAATCAGGCGGCAAATACCAAGCATTGCCCAAACCTGTATAAATAGGCATGGCAAATTGATGATTCAGCCATTTTAAGGTGGCTAAATCCATGTGGTCATAATGGTTATGGCTCAAGAAGACGGCATGAATGGTCGGTAAATCTTCCAGTGCAATCCCTGCAGGACAGGCACGTTTAGGCCCTCGCCCCTGTTTCGGACTGGCATGCTCTGCCCAGACTGGATCGGTTAAAAAGTTATACGGTCCAATTTGAATCAGCACCGTTGCATGCCCCACAAACCAAACTTGCCAATCATCCAAACTGGCGTGTGGACGTAATTGTGGCAAAGCACTTGGCGCTGTAAAAAATTGCTGTGCTTCTTGTTGCGGATTGACATTCCAACTGTTCGATTTGCGTTTTAGCAACCATTTCAATAAATCAGTTTGGCTGCGCCCCTCAGGACACGCAATCGGATTAAAAAACTGCGCTCCATCATAATGATTTGAAGGCAAAAACTGCAGCTTGGGTTTACGCCAAGTATGCGACCAACAGGCTTCCGTTGGCAGTTGAAAATGCTTTTGTTCCACGTTGTTCATGTAAGCCCAATAATATATAGCGCATCTACCATGATGCTTTTTATCCTGATCTGTTCAGAAAAAAACACAGCTTTGGTTCATGTGTTGACTCTATCACGCATAGTAGCGAAATCAAGCAGGCAATTTCCTTTATGTTTTTGTTGTTTTGAGAAAAAAGTCGTATCGACAGCGGGTTAATGATCGGAAATTTACACCTCAGATAAACGAGGCTTTAGAAAAACCTAAACACGGGTATAGCAATGCGGGCTTAGCGTTTAGCAAAATATTGTTCGCGCCATTCTTTCCAGAAATACATCACAATCCCGAACATCACCACGGCAATGCCAATAAACGCATTCATGCTGATGTGTTCATTATTTAAGGTCGCACCTAAAATTAACGCGATGATGGGAGTCATCACATTACTTAAAGATACGGTTGAGGCATTTAAACGACGAATCAGCCAGAAATAACACAGCATGGCGACAATAGACGACATGATCATGGTAAATACAAAACCAATCATGGCTTGGCTGCTTGGCATTTGAGTCGGGAAATGCGACCAAATAAAGGGAATTAATAACAATGACCCTGCCGATGATACCAATAAAGAACCTGTGGCTTGTGACATCGGCTTTAAAGGAGCATTGATTTGTTTGACCCAAAAAATTGAGCTGATATAGGACAGCATACTGATAAACATCAACACCACGCCCCATGGATTCACTTTGCTGTCGGCAGAGTCTGCAAAGACAAAGCTGAGTCCTGCAATCGCAATTGCCATCCCTGTCCACTGTAAGGCAATCAATTTTTGCGTTCGTAAAATCACATGACCAATCAAGCCTGCGATTAAAGGAGAAAAACCAAAAATCAGTGCCATTAAGCCTGAAGTTAAATAATTGGCGGCCAAGTAAATAAATAGCTGTGCACCAATTAAATTCAGACTACCCGCCAAATAGCTTTTCATTGAGGTGTGATCAAAAGGCAGTGGATCGCGCATGAGTTTAAGCACGCACAGCGCAATCACGGAAGCCCCAAAGTAGCGGATAATCAAAACCCACATTGGATGAATTTCCTGCACACTCCAGACAATCGCCAATGGCGTGGTCGCCCAGATTAATACCAATAAGGCATAAATACTGGCGGTTACCACAACAGGAGATGTATTCGTATTCATCACTTGCTCAACATAAAATGGACACTTTTCTTCGGCAGATAAAAAACAGACCCAAGTTGCCTCAGGTCTGTTTTTCATCAGTTCAAGCTTACTTCACCAATTTGCGAAGGTCTTGGCTCACATCTAAATATTTGTCTGCTTCAAAAGCAGCTTGTTTAGCAATCAGCTTTTTCAAGTGACGCATATCTTTGGCTGAGTTGACGGTAATTCCGCCGACAATCACGCCATCGGTCACACCAAACAATACGAATGAAGACTCACTGCGGTTGGCAGCATCCATCTCACCACGCACATGCCATTCTGCTGCTGACATATCTCCTACAAACTGGTAGTTAATGTCGAGCTGATCAGTCCAGAACCAAGCAGGATTGGCTACAGGATGTTCCACGCCCATCACATGACGCGCGAAGATACCTGCTTGCAGGTTGGCATTTTCCCAAGTTTCTACACGACGATGGTTGCCACATTCACGCAGTTGTGATGCGACATCACCCGCGGCATAAATATCTGGGTTTGAAGTTTGACAGTTTTCATTCACATGCACCGCAAAGTCTGCATCTAAGCCTGCTTCAACTGCCAGTTGTGCGTTTGGAATAATGCCAATACCGTAAATCACCGCATCGGCACGTAGTTCTTCGCCACCATCTAAGGTCACGACAATTTCTTCACCATCCAACTTGCAGTCTGCAATTTGCGTAGACAGACGTACATCAACTCCTGCCAATAACTGCTGTTGCAGTAAAAACTCACTCAAGATGAGTGGTGATGAACGTCCCATCACCATTGGCCCCATTTCAATGACAGTTACCTGACAGTCTTTAAAGCGTGCAGAAGATGCCAACTCTAAACCAATCACACCACCACCAATTAAGATGATGCGACGACCTGCTTGCAGTACAGGTACCAAGGCTTGTGAATCTTCAAGATTACGCAACGTGTAAACGTGTTTACCTAAGGCATCAAAATTTGGCAAACGACGTGCAGCACCACCCGTTGCAAGAAGCAACTTGTCGTAGGCAATGACCTCACCATTTTGCAATTCAACCGTATGCGCTTCGGCATTGATTTTACTCACGCCATTGCCACGAATTGTGGTCACACCTAACTCTGCCAGTTTTTCTTCCGACAGAATTTCGATTTTGGTTTCTTCAGGACGCAAAATCACATCTTTAGACAGCGGTGGACGCTCATAAGGCAAATGTGTTTCATCTCCAATTAAGATGATGTTGCCTGCATATTGATTGCCGCGCAGCTCAAGAATGGCACTCGCCCCTGCCTGACCTGCCCCCACAATCACAATTGTTTCTACACTCATGGGCTTAACCTTTTAACTCGGCAGATACGATGCCAAAGCCCGCAATCCACTCACTAATATCTTCATAGCAATGCGTGGTCATTTCATACGCACCCAGTTCATCTAACGCAGCAAAAGCAGCCATCCACGAACGGACTTCCTGACCACCACGACCACCATCTCGACGAATTTCAGCTTCGGTCATGGCTTCCATAGCTGCAAAGTCTGCCTGTTTGAATTTTTCAAGCAAGGCAATATCCCACTCAGGGCTTAACGGTACAGCCACAGAAGTATCGCCTGCAGCAAGTTTCTGACCGACTGCAATCACTTTAGCCTGACGTGCATGACGTGCTTCAGGGCTCGGATTACGACCTGCAATTAAAAACTCTTCAACTTCAGGCGGTACTGAACCCATTTGCGGTGTTGGTGGATCGTGCGACAAACCACCTGTACCTAAAACAAGAACACGTTCATTTTCAAGATTCAACGACTTGATAAATTGACCCACAGCACGCCCCAAAGCAATGGTACGCTTGGTGGTTGGCATCGGCGCTGCAGCGCCATTAATAAACACGGGAATGGTTGGATAACGATCTAGCTGCCCTTCACACAAAAAGTGTAATGGCTGAGTCACCCCATGGTCGGCCTGCATGCGATACGAGTATGCAACATCTACACCTTCATCCAACACACGGCGCACCATTGCCAAGGCTTTGTCTTCAGGCACATCAATACGGTTGTTGTCTTTGCCGTAGTCCCAGTCACCCGCAGCCGTAGCACGAATACCGACACAGAAACTTGGCATCAAATCATAAAAGAAACCGTTGAAATGGTCTGGCCCAAAGGTAATGATCAGGGTTGGATCGTATGCTTTGACTTCGGCAGAAAGTTGCTCAAAGGCAGCACGAACTTTTTGTTCTTTAGATTGATCTTGCGGTGTTGCAAATTCCATTAAAGGACTGTGCGATGCACAAATGAGTTTAACGGCCATAAAAGACTCCTAAATAAGGAAGGCAGCCCAGAGAAAGGCTGCCGATTCGTCTATTGAATTTAGACTCAATTTTATTCGTCAAAAAAACCTGCACGTGGTTGACGCAAACCACGAATACCCAAACCACATTCTGCATTGATCAGAACGCCAGTCAGCGCACGGTTATTTTGACGCGATGCCAAGAGCACATACGAACCAGTCATGTCTTCTGGCTCAGGCAAGAAATTCAGCGGCATACCGCGTGCAATTTTTTCAGGATCACGTGCATCGAGTAAGCCTAGGTTTTCCTGACCTAAAGATGCTGCGCCCTTAATATTGACATTCATCGCTGAAGGCGCAACAGCATTGACACGTACTTTAGGTGCCAATTCATAAGCCAACTCTTTCATGATGCCAACACCTGCATGTTTAGATGCAGTGTAAACAGGACCACCGCCTGAAGAATACAGCGCAGAATTGGATAAGGTTAAGATGATAGAACCTTCAGATTTCACCAACTCATCCAGTGCTGCTTTTGCCCCCAAGATTAACGCCTTGGTATTGATGCCCATGATTTCATCAAAGGCTTTTTCAAGCTGCTCACCAGAAGTATTGACGATATCTGCGTAGTGATCCCAAATCCCTGCATTGCCAATAAAGCAATCTAGCTTTCCAAAACGCTCCACAGTGGCCTGCACAGCACGGACATTGTCTGCATAGTTGGCAACATCACCAGCGACTGCCACAATTTGATCACCAAAACGCTCTTTTAAGGCATCAACTTTAGATTGTGAGCGCTGTAACACGCCCACATGCGCACCTTCTTCAAGAAAGCGCTCGACCAAAGCCCAACCTAAACCAGAACCGCCACCTGTAATCAGTGCCACTTCGCCTTTTAGCCAACCCATGCTTACTCTCCTGCCATTTCTACATATAACGCGCCGTCTTCAACCACCACAGGGAAAGTTTGAATCGGGTCGGTGGCTGGCAAGCATAATGCTTGACCAGTCTTTAAACAGAAACGTGCAGAATGCAGTGGGCATTCAACTGTGCCATCATCTTCAAGATAACCTTCAGACATTGAGGCATTGCCGTGTGAACAACGGTCATTCATGGCAAAGAACTCACCACCGTTGTTGAATACTGCCAGTGCCTCGATACCGTTCACACCGCAGTCCACTTTTAACGCTTCGCCTTCGTCTAATTCGTCAACTTGGCAAACAAAGATTTTATTCATTAGAAGAATACACTCAGGTTGTGTGAGTTATAGGTTACTTGGTCAAGCACAATCTTACGGTTGAATATCTGGAAGCCTAAGCCACCTTCAACACGACGGATTTTGTCATGGCGCTTACCACAGTAAATAGTCACGTCTTTCTCTTTTTGAGTACGGTACAACAAGTAAGTCACGTGTACGTCGTATTCGCCTGCTACCTCTGTCGCTTCAACAATCACGTTGCTGACCATGTGCGTTGTACGTGACGGAGGTTCTTCAGCCCACGCCATACCAGTTTCCAGACGTGCAACACGGCGCTCAAGCAAGTGTTTGTTGTCGTTGAACACCCACGTTGTTGGCGGTTCAACTGAACGACGACGGTCACGAGTTTGTGCATTTGGTGTAGTACGCAAGGTATAAGAAATGTCTTCTGCCATGAGGTCTAACCACTCACGGAATTTCCAGTCGTCCAGCAATTTTGCTTCGCGATACAAGAATTGGCTTACTTCATGTTGAAGTTCTAAACTGATTTGACTCATTTCATTAGCTCCTTCTCGTATTCGTCGGCTGCTTTTTCAACATCTTCCCACTTTTCATGGATCAGCAAGTCTGCCCAACGGCGGTACATACCACGTGCTGCAGTTTCAGAGAAAATGTAGTTGGTGATTCCTGGAATACCATCTTCACGTACTTTTTCGTTACCTTTACCCATTTCTACAATGAGCTTGTTTTGACGTGCTTTATAGCCGCGCAATACTTTTTGAATTTCAATCCAGTTCTCAGAGTCATCTTGCTCTAAGAAACCTGCAGGACCGAAGGCACGTGTTGCAGAGCGCTCAAATGCTTCTTTCACGTCTTGAGGTGCTTCAGCATCGGCAATACAGAATGCCCATACTTCAGTTTTATTTGGACCACGTGGATGCCATACGCGCAGTGTTGCAGTACCGTTCAACCAAGACAGTGTTGGGAACATGGTGTTGTGACCTGCAAGACGTAAAGCACGTACTTCGCCTAAACGCTCTTTCACTTCTTCGTAAGTTTCGCGGAAGTAATTGGCAACTTCACCATCAACCCATACGTTTGCATCTGGTTTTTCTGTAAAGAAGAAACCTGAACCGTGACCACGTGAACCATACTGAATTGCATCTTTGGCAGTTTCCCAAACAGGACGAGCTGTTTGCGCTGCACCTAATTGTTTGCTGCTGTCATCATCTGGTTTTGCACCAAGTACCTGAATGGCAGAGGCGTGTGAGAACAAAGCGTGATATTGGTCAGAAGCAAACTGTTCTGCAGCAAATTTCCAGTTACAGTCAATTTCCCACTTGTGTACGCCACCAATAATTTCAGTACCACCCGGACGACGGTCAATCACGCCATCTAAGTACCAAGCGATGTCGCCCATATATTCTTCTAGGTCTGGAGTGGTTTCATCCCAGCAACCAAAGATCAAGCCTTTGTAAGACTTCACGCGGTTGACTTCCACCAAGCCCCATTGCTCTTTACAAGCACCTTGTGGATACGCACGTTCTTCTAAAGGAATATCTTTGAGTGAACCATCAATACCGTAAGACCAACCATGATATGGGCAAGTAAATGCACGGGTATTACCACAGTCTGCAAAGCTCACACGCATAGAACGGTGACGGCACTGGTTTAAAAATGCTTTGATTGAACCGTCTTTTTGACGTGCCACAATAATTGGATCTTCACCCATGTAGGTGTTGAAGAAGTCGCCAGCTTTAGGAATTTGGCTTTCATGACACAGGAACAACCACGTACGGCCGAACACACGTTCAAGTTCTAATTCGTAGATATCTGGATCTGTATAAATAGATGGAGTGATACGTCCATTTTGTGCATCGACCAAAGCGTCGATTTCGCGCACATCAATTTTTCCACTCATGAAAAGCTCTCCTGTGACCAACAACGGCACAAAGTAAATAGACTCAACTTTTGATGGATAATGGTTTTTTAGGGACGTTTAGTGAAATATTTTTTTTGTTTCAATTAATAGTTTTTATAGATTAATCCAACATTATATTTTGCATTTAAATCGTTGCATAATGATGAAACCCTATTTACTTCGCGAATGACACAATAATTCTCACCGAATAGTTGTTTATAGATCATTCTTTTATTAATCTATAATTAGACATATTTTGAATTAATCTTTGGAATGGTTGTATGGAATTACGTCACCTTCGCTACTTCATTACCGTTGCTGAAGAACTCAACTTCAGTAAAGCCGCACTTAAACTTTATACGGCTCAACCTTCGCTGAGTCAGCAAATTAAAGATTTAGAAGAAGATGTCGGCGTTAAGCTACTCAACCGTACCAAACGTAAAGTCGAGCTAACCGAAGAAGGTGCTGTATTTTTAGAACAGGCGCGTCTGACTTTGGCGCAAGCCGACAAAGCGGTTGCCATGGCACGTCAGGTGTCACAAGCCAAACAGAAAATGCTGCGTATTGGCTTTGTTCCTGTGGCAGAAATGAAAATTTTCCCTTTTGTACTGCCTAATTTACGAGTACAAAACCCAGAATTAAAAATTGAATTGCTAAGTTTGAACAACACTGAGCAAATGAAAATGATTAAAAAAGGTGAACTCGATATCACCTTTACCCGCCACAATATCAACAGTGATGAAATTGAGAGCCAGTTTGTACTGCGTGAACCGTTAATTTTTATTTTGCCCAAAGATCATCCGTTAGCAAAATACGAACGCATTCCTGTCAAAGCATTGAATGGTATTGATTTTATTATTCCTTCGGCAGAAGCTTCGTATAATCTGCATCACCTGATTGTCGATTTTGCCAAACAGCACAACATTGAACTAAACATTGTGCAAAAAGCTGACAACATTTTATTTAATATCAACTCGATTGGTATGGGCTTGGGTTGCACCATTTTACCGGGCTATGTTGCTCCGCTAACCATGGAAAATACCGTCATCCGTCCACTTGATGTAGAACTTCCACATTTAGATTTATACGTCAGCTACGGCAAAAACAGCCATTCCGCTGCGGTACAGAAATTTATGGAACTGCTCACACGTGTGTTCTATTTGGACATCAACCGCGAACAATAATTCTAAAACCACTCGCGTTTTTCAACCTTTCAAAAGTGCTTGCTGCTTGATGTAGTAAGCACTTTTTTGTGCATCCTAAATGCTAAAACAAAGCTTTAGACTTAAGTCTAAACTTATTTTTTTAATCTTTTTCTGAACTACTGCTCATTCTTACACTCAAACATTCGCATTTTTGCAGTCTGCTTTTTCCTCGCTTCGCTACCACATTTCCTGCAAATTACAACTTAAGTCTAATAAGTTAAAATAGGCACCCCATCGCTATTTTCTAAAATTAAGCCGATGATAACAGGCAGTAAGAGGTGGTCCCACATGTTTGAACAACTAAAAGCGTATTTATAAGTGATATTCCGCTCTAGTTAAGCCACC
>NZ_NOZT01000055.1:0-22312 GCF_002412355.1 Acinetobacter sp. YT-02 | reverse complement strand
ACACGCTTGGCAACAAGACATTAACAGAGTGCGAATTAGTCCTTGAGTATGTTTGAATACATTTTAAGGAACAGGAACCATGAATACTGTTGCCGTCCTGAAATTAACATTACATCACGCTGTCGTTGGATACTTGGCAGGATTTCAGAGCGGAAAAAATATTCTGGTTTTTACAGATTCTTTCCGCTTTGATCAGCAACGTCCGACCTTGAGCCTGCTAACTTCCCCCTTGTATCCTCAAGCGGATAAAATTTTAGAAAAGACCTATGTTACACATCAGCGCTTACACCCCTTGCTATCAAACTTGCTACCAGAAGGGGCATTACGTGAACTGATTGCACAAAGCCTCAAAGTACATATAGACAATGAATTTCAGTTATTGGCAGATTTAGGTCATGATTTACCTGGAGCACTCATTGCGACTCCATTAGATCCAGAAGAAATTCCAGATGGAATAAAATTTAAGCTTCAGATCTCGAATCCAGATCGGATATTAAAACAAGAGATTCGAACAAATAATAAGTTTTCCTTGGCTGGCGTCCAAATGAAGTTTTCCATGAAAGCCAAAGATGGGCGTTTTACATTAGCACAGGCAACGGAATCCAGCCTACTCGGTGATTGGATTGTCAAAACTCCTTCTACCAGACATGCTTTTGTTCCGCTGAATGAATACTCTATGATGATCCTTGCCAAAATGGTCGGAATAGATATCCCAGAGATTCGTTTGGTAGATATGGCACTCTTACAAGACCTTCCACCATTAAATCTACCCCAAGAGCAATATGCTTTTGCAATTAAGAGATTCGATAGGCAGAGTACTGCTAATACTACAGAGCTTATTCATATTGAAGATTTTGCTCAGATCTTTGGTTCATATCCACACCAGAAATACAGCACCACAAATTATGAGCAGATCGGTAAGATCATTTATCACTATTCAGATAACAAAATTTTTGATATTCAGCAATTTGCCAGCCGTTTACTCGTCAATATTTTACTCGCAAATGGAGATGCACACTTAAAGAACTGGAGTATGATTTATCACGATAAAACAACGCCAAGATTATCCCCTGCATACGATATATTGATGACAAGTGTATATATTGAAAATGAGCGTCATTTCGCCTTAAATCTTGCCAAAAATAAAGATTGGTATTTAGCTGAGATGAAACACTTTGAACAATGGGCTGAAAAAGTCGGTGTTCCATGGCGTGTTATTGAAAAACAACTTCACGCGATCATGGACAAAGCACGGTCGGTATGGCCAGTGCTATTACTAGACTTACCTATGATTTCTGTTCATAAAGAAAAATTAAGAGAACATTGGAAAAAATTGCATCCGGACTTTCAGATACTTACAGATGATTAGGGTAATCTGAAACCAAACTAAAATTTCTCAAACAAGTTCATCACGTCATTTTCCGTCAGTTTCGCTTCGCCTTCATGATCTGTACTTAGAATAGAGTGTGCCAGTTCTGCTTTATTTTGCTGTAAGGCAAGAATTTTTTCTTCTATGCTTTTATTAGTAATCAGCTTATAGACAAATACCGGCTTGTCCTGTCCAATCCGCCATGCACGATCTGAAGCTTGATCTTCAGCAGCAGGGTTCCACCATGGATCATAGTGAATGACCGTATCTGCGGCAGTTAGATTCAAACCGACCCCTCCTGCTTTCAGACTGATTAAAAATACCGGCACTTGTCCAGACTGAAACGCTGTAATGACTTCATCTCGCTTTTTGGTCTTTCCAGTCAGCTTCACATAGCCAATTTCTGCGTGATGGAACTGTTGTTCAATCAGTTCCAACATTGAGGTAAACTGAGAGAAGATAAGAATTTTTCGCCCCTCTTCCACCATTGGAACGACCATATCCATCAACTGTTCAAGTTTGGCAGAATGCGCCTGTCCAATTTTCACTGAATCCAGCTTTAGTAAGCTAGGATGGCAGCACACCTGACGTAGCTTCAGTAAGGCATCTAAAATTTGAATTTGACTACGTTTAAAGCCTTTTTCTGCCACAATTTTCTGAATGCTTGCCTGCATCGTGGCACGAACAGCCTCATATAACTTGGATTGCTGGTCATTCATATCAATATTGACTTCAATCGTGGTTTTTTCTGGCAACTCTTTGGCTACGTCAGTTTTCAAGCGACGTAAAATGAAGGGCTTAATCCGGTTGACCAACTTTTGTCTTAACTGCTCATCACCGCGCTTTTCAATCGGATGACGGTACTTTTTATTAAAAATTTCTTGTGAATATAAAAATCCTGGCATCAGGAAATAAAATAGTGCCCACAGCTCACCCAAATGATTTTCCATAGGTGTACCGGTTAGACATAGACGATGTCGCGCTGTTAATTGCCGTACTACCTGTGCAGCTTTGGCGCGCGGATTTTTGATATTCTGCGCCTCATCCAAAATGAGTTGATGATATTCATATTGCTTTAGTTGCTCTTCATCTCTCGCCAGAAGCGGATAGGTGGTTAACACAATATCATAGTGCGGAATCTGCTCAAAATACTGATGGCGATCGGGCCCCTGTAGCAGCAATACCTTGAGCTCTGGGGTAAATTTCTCCGCTTCTTTGAACCAGTTATGCATCAGCGATGTGGGTGCAACAATTAAGGCGGGACTATCCTGCAAATATCCAGCCTGCTTTTCCATGAGTAAATGGGCTAAAGTTTGTGCTGTTTTCCCCAAGCCCATATCATCTGCCAGAATCCCGCCATGCTGGGTTTCCCTTAAAAACTGTAACCAGCCTAAGCCCTGCTGCTGGTATAGACGCAACTCCCCCTGAAAACCTTGTGGTGTTGGCAGTTGTTGCTGATAGCCTTGTTTGAATTTATGTACAAATTTCTGCAGGCGATCACTGACCTGCCATGTCATCCCAAGATTATGCTGCAATTCTAATAATTGACTCGCATCATAGCGATCAATACTGCGCTCTTCTTGCTGTAAAATGCTCTGCAGATGCAATAATACCGGCTTAATATCCCTAGCGGATAGCGCCAAATCAGGTTGATCAACTGCAGTTTTCACGGTGAAAATTTGACTGTCATGCAGATGAATAAAAGTCCGCGGATCAAGTAAATCAGGATTTACTCGCACCAAAGCTACGAGCGCATCAAGTAAATTATAAGAATTGCCTGCACTGTCTTGAACCGTCGCCCCGATATTGAACCAGTCCTGCTGGCCTTCAGATTCAGTGATAGAAATATTTAAATTTTCAACATATTGCAGGTTAAAGGGGCTGTTTTCCAGATGCTCTATCTGCCAGCCCATCAACTCAATTTGATTGATGGGCATCAGCTGTTTGATCCAGTCTCCATAGAAAGCAAAAACCATAGAATCGAGACGTTGTTTATCCAGTTTTAATTGCTGGTCATAACTAAGATCTTTCACCCACTTCAGTGATTCGACCAATAGCTGTAAACGCTGGATTGACTGTTGTTCCTGAACTAAGTCCCGAAGCTGTCGCACCATTTTGTCATGCTGCTCACCAATGAAACTGTCACCTGATGTACCTGCTTTAATTCGCCCGCCTGCATAGGAGAATTCAATTTCAGCACAAACAGACTCTTCCCATTTCCAATCAAATTTATCTAAAACACCAAAGCGTAAAATTGGCTGGGGATTACCCTGTAAGACTTCAATCTCTTGAAGAAACCCAGGTTTCGGCAAGTTATGTATCGTTGTAGATTGATGAGTAAGCTGCTCAAACTCAGTCAAAACCGTCGCAGGCATCTCTGGCATCCGCCAAAGGTAGTACAGTAAATCCGATGTATATTCACTATAGAGTTGCCCTACCGTATTCTTGTGAATATCGATATAACAAAGTGGCTGACTTACAAGAATTTGAAGATGTGGATTCGATTTTAAATTGAGTCGAACATTTCCATTGACCAACTCAAAATCTAAGTGCTCAGTCTGTTTTTCAATGCTCTTTTGCCAAGAAAATTCAAGCTGATAGCTTTGTTCTGACCATGTAAGTGGAGCATCACTTTTTTGTTTCCAATAGACATCACCACTCTGAATGAAAGATTTAAAATGCTCTAAAACAATGCCTGATATATCAAGACTATTTCCATAAGAAAACTCATTCTGATTGAGCTTGGCATAATAATAAATTTGATTAAATAATTGTCGCTTCCCATCAGGCAAAGACAGACGTTTTTTTAGAATATTGCCATATTCAGTATAAGAACTGACACCTGTGATCGTCCCACTTTTATTACGTCTACCTTTTCGAACCTCAAGTTTTAACCCGAATAGACCTAAAGGCTGATCTAAATAATAAAGTAAATAATTACTCGTTGTCTTTTGCTGCTCTAACTGGGTATGTTGTAAATACTGCTTAAACTCACTTAACCAGCGTTGTGCTTGATTAATTGCAACCCGATCTTTTTGAGTGTGAGATGATGACTGAGAGTCAACATAGCTCTTCAGATATCCTTCTCGATATTCTTGATAAAATAATTTGGCTAAAGCAGCAGCATGTTTACAGTTATATCCAACCGGACAAGTGCAGTCGTCATCAATTAAACGGTCCTTTTTAAGATTATAGGTAATTGCAGTATCGTAATAATCTGTCCCTTCAATTTGGGCATACATCGTGACATCGTCATTTTCTTCAAAGAACTCAATCGTTTTCCTATCAATGTATTTAGCATAGCTCTGGCTGCGCTGAAGAGTTGCAGTACTAAAGCGAGATAGAAAATTGATCAATGAGGACATAATTACCAGACACCAAAAATGTTTATACAATTATAACGGACAAAGCTGTCATTTCAGAATAGTAGCCGAACGGCCCAACCTGAGCATAACTTGGATTCACTCAAAAGGAATATTGTAAATAAAGACTACTTTTTGCATAAACATTCAAAGCCAAACCTCAATATGTCTACATCATCACAGCATGCATTTCCCACACATATTGACTGCGCATCAATTGCTTTAATTGTTTAAGGTCTTGATATTTTTCCAGTATCTCTTGCGCTCGAGCTAATTTTTGTTGAACATGTCGATAGTCTTGCTCATATTTTCGATACAAATCCCGCACTTTAATTTTACGGTTAGAATATAAAAACTGACTCCAATTAAAAGAGTAAATAATGTCATCTACTTGCATTTGCAAAGTTTCTAACTGTTCTTCTAAAAGCAGGTTATACGCTTTTAATTGTTGATTGGCGAAAGACAAATTATGCTGCTGACCCAACTGAATTTGCAAATTTAACAATGTCAATAAATCATTGGCTTCATAAGCCTGATTGGCTTGCTGCATCAATACGGTTTTTTCTTGTTTTTTCTGCTCATCTTGCTCACGATCTGGGTGAATCCACGCTGTAATTTTTAAGTAAATCGCTTTAATGGACTGATTTGCTAGTTTCTTGGCTTCTTCACGCTGTTGCTGTTTTTTTGCTGCTTTGGCTTTTTCACGGGCAATTTGCTGTTCGGCAAAAGCTTTTTGCGCACTACTCAACTGACTTAAAAAATCCAGCTCCTCTTGTTCTTGCATTTTTTGTTCAAATTTTTTTATAAAGTCATCTAAATCTAATGGATCATGCTGAAAATCAAAAAAATCTAGATCTAGGTCATATTCTTCACAAAGAAAATGCTTCAAACTTTCTAGCTTGAGCTGTGCCAAGCGCTCTTGTTCAGACTCATCATGTTCAAAACTATTTTGTTCACATTGTTCAACATTTTCGTCTTCTGACTCTGTTGCTGTTTTAGCTTCAGATCTTAAATCCACATCATCTGTGTCTAGCAATTCAATATGATGCCCATAACTGTTCAGCAATTCTGTTAAAAACTGAACTTGTTCGGTAGACATCTGCTGCGAATCCAAAAGTTGTAAACTGAGTTGCTCAATTTTTTGATCCAGCTTAGTTTGCTGGGCTGCCGTCACTTTTTGTTGTTTTTGCTGAAGCAATTGTTGAATTTGCTGAAATATAACTTCACGCAATTGCGCATAAGTCGGTAAAATTTCACGGCTGGCACGTGCCTGAATATCGGCTTGTGCGGTCTGCCATTCATTCAAACGTAGCTGTTCCTGCTCAATTTTTTGGCATAATTTCTGAAATTTTTTCTGTGGCGCAGAAAGTTTCTGCTCTGGCTCTAAAGTACTTTTCTGTAATTCCATCTTCAATCATATCGAACACATAAGTCTGAGCCGTATTTTAACCAACTTCTTACTCATTAAAAACACCTTTGCCCATCACCACATCTTTTCTCATCCATAGTCTTTGACCTGAAACATCTTCAAGCAATTCATCTTCCATTCTATACAGCACATTACACACAGTTCGATTATCATAGGCAGCAATACGATTTTTCCAAATATTTAGGACAATACATGAGCACATTAACCTGTTTTAAAGCCTATGACATTCGCGGAAAATTGGGCACAGAACTCAATGAAGAGATTGCCTATAAAATTGGTCGTGCTTACGGACAAATTTACCAACCTAAAACCGTTGTAATTGGCTGCGATATTCGCCTTAGCAGCGAAGGCTTAAAGCAGGCCACCATTCGTGGTTTAAATGATGCAGGGGTCAATGTGCTCGACTTGGGAATGACAGGCACAGAAGAAGTCTATTTCGCAGCCTTTCATTTAGACGTGCAAGGTGGCATTGAAGTAACTGCCAGCCATAACCCCATGGACTACAACGGCATGAAACTGGTACGTGAAAATGCACGTCCGATTAGTGCCGATACCGGCCTAAAAGACATTCAGGCTTTGGCAGAATCGGGTGAATTTACCCCAGTTGAGCACAAAGGTAGCACTCAAAGCTACAATATTTTGCCTCAATTTATTGACCATTTAATGACTTATATCGAGCCTAGCAAAATTCGCCCAATGAAACTGGTCATGAATGCAGGCAATGGCGCTGCAGGACATGTGGTCGATGCAATTGAGCAAAAATTCAAAGCCCTGAATATCCCTGTTGAATTGGTCAAAATTCACAATGATGCCGATGGTACTTTCCCCAATGGTATCCCGAACCCAATTTTAGTGGAAAACCGTGATAGCACCAGCAATGCCGTATTAGAGCATCAAGCCGACATGGGCATTGCGTGGGATGGTGACTTTGACCGCTGTTTCTTGTTCGATGAAAAAGGCCAGTTTATTGAAGGCTATTATATTGTCGGCTTATTGGCACAGGCGTTTTTGCTCAAACAAGCAGGCGAAAAAATCGTGCATGACCCACGCTTGGTTTGGAATACCTTTGATGTGGTCGCACAATATCAAGGTGAAGCAATTCAATCTAAATCTGGACATGCCTTTATTAAAGATGTGATGCGTGAGCACAATGCCGTTTACGGCGGTGAAATGAGCGCACACCACTATTTCCGTGATTTCGCCTATTGTGACAGCGGCATGATTCCTTGGCTATTGGCGGTTTCGGTATTGTCTGAAACAGGACAATCGCTATCGAGTCTGGTCGAAGAAATGATTGCCAAATTCCCATGTTCGGGGGAAATTAACTTTAAAGTGGCCGATACTCAAGCCACCATCCAAAAAATCTTTGAGCATTATGCTAGCCAAAACCCAGCAATTGACCAAACCGATGGCGTGAGTCTTGACTTTGGTACATGGCGTTTTAATGTGCGTGCGTCAAATACCGAACCTTTATTGCGCTTAAATATTGAAAGCCGTCGTGATCAAAACCCACGCCCCATGCAGGACTATGTGGATGAGTTGACGCAACTCATTCAAGCTTAATCTGAAAAATCAAAGCAATATAAAAATGGGAGTAATTAACTATAACTAAAAATATAGACAAATATTTGCATAAGTTCTCATTTTGTCTATGTCGATTCAGTAGTGGCAAGGTGGGTATTTATTAGAGATTTAAATGATTATCTTTTGTATTTTAGGTGAGTGTCTTGGTATATTAGCATCCATATCTATTGATTATCCAATCCCTTAACCTAGGCATGACTTTGTGAAATTAACACGCATTCATCACTGTAAAAATTTGAATGTGCAAAAGTACAAACAGCTTGAGAAACAAGCTGTTTTACTTGGTCGTATTCGTAGCGAGGTGTGGGCTAAATATGGTGCTATTTCAGGTTTGAATATCAGTGACAGAGCTATTCGTGATGCGTGGATGAAAGAAAGTCGTGACTTTGGTGTTTCTGCAAATGCGTGGAAAGAAACGCTACGTGATTGCATAGGTGATATTAAAGCCTATCGAGAAGCATCAAAAGACAAAGTAAAGCAGGCGATCCGAAAACGCACCTCCTGTAATAATGAACAAAAAAGACTATACACCTTGCTTAAAAAAGATGAATGGATGACTGATAATTTCCTCCATCGTCAAATGCGTAATCACTTTAAGCATGGTGTTAATCACACACATAATCAAATTATTGTTCGTGCGGATATGTGTAAAACTTTTGAGTTAAATGGTCAATGTTGGCTTAAAGTCCCGAGTCTAATCCCTCGACAAACCATTAAAATTCCACTAAACACCACTGTTGATTTTGCGCCACAAGGCACACTTAGAATCATTCTAAAAAACGGTAATGTTGAAGTTCACTCAACTTATGATGCAGTTGAAACACAGGATTGTGGTCAGGAAACCGTAGGTGTTGATAAAGGTTATTCAGAAGCCTTTGTGGATTCTGATGGTGAAGTATATGGCAATGGTTTAGGTAAATTGATCTCAAGTGAATCAGACTACCTAAATCAAAAGTACAAACGTAGAAATAAGCTCAGAGCGATTTCTAAAGCCAAACCGCACAAGAAACAGAAAATTGAGTTAAATAATCTAGGTCGAAAAAAACTAGATAAGCGACAAGATACTCAAAAAGCAAAGCTCAAAACATTAATATTTACAGCAACTCACAAGTTGGTTGATAAAGCCAAAGTGATTGTTGCGGAAGATTTAACATCCCCAATTCAAAGTAAACGCAACTATGGCAAAAACACCAATAGACGCTTAAATACATGGGCTAAAGGTTTGTTAGCTAATGCCCTAACTTCTATATCTCACCGTAGAGGTTCTACGGTGCATCTAGTCAATTCTGCATATACTTCGCAAAGTGATTCTTTCTTGCATGGCCTTTTAATAGGTACACGTAAGGGAGATCGTTTTCACCGTTTCAATGGGGAAGTTGTGCAAGCTGATTGGAATGCTGCGAGAAACGTGCTTGCAAGATTAAACGACAATGAGATAAGTCGTTATACGCCTTACAAAACTGTAAAGCGTATATTGCAAGAACGGACTGACCGCTACAAGTCGGAACTGACCGACTCAGGCTCTAGTTACACGCTTGGCAACAAGACATTAACAGAGTGCGAATTAGTCCTTGAGTATGTTTGATTACATTTTAAGGAACAGTTTTTCCAACTCTATGAGCAATATGAACAAGACCAAATTTATGCCTGTGTACTGGTCTTTAATGAATATCTTGGGGTCGATTATTTAGCTGTTTCAAGCCAACGCAGCCTGTTTAATGAACAGGAAGATGAAGCACAATATTTATCTGAAGTAAATAAATGGAATATAGAAAAATGGCGTTATCGCACTCAAGCCAACAATTCTAGCGGTCTGCATCAATTTAAAAATATTTTTGCAGATTATTTTAAACAGCGACATATCTATGGCAATCCTCTGCTGAATTCCAATGACACGCTGCAATACAACCATCTTGAACTTTTACTGGATATATTTCAGCAGGCTAAACAATCTTTATCGGGCGCTTATGGCTTAGATTTAAGCCAAATTCTGTTTTTTATTCATGTGCCCAAACAGGTCGATGTAGAAATCCACTCAGCGCAATTTCTAAACGCTCCAAGTGCTTTGCTCGATGAATTCCTGCACAACAAAGCGCCTCAAACCACGATGGAACAATCCACCGCACAACCCAAGCTCAAACTACAACAAGTGGATAAAGACTTGCTGATTGATCTGGCACAACTTTTAGAAGTGGAACCATATGATTATTTGAGCATTGCACATGAAGCCTATTTGCTCACATTAGAACCGAGTTTTATTGACAGTAATTTATATATTCAGCGTTTAATTCAGCACGTTGCTGCAATGGACAACCATGAACAAGGGGAGTTTGCCTTACATAAAGAAGAAATTACCCAACGTATTCAGCAATTTTACGCCATGTAAGCACAATGGATTTAAACAAAATATTTACTCGCAATTTTTACCAAGGAAAACGTATCTCAACTGGCAATTCCGTGCAGAATCTAGGAAAATAGTGCACTTTTAGCATGAACAATCAGCGAACTGTTTTTTCGCCTTGATTTGGAACATATATGAAGTTTGAGAAATTAGGTCAGTCGGGGCGCGCCCGTCGTGGTCGTTTAACACTTGCTCATGGTGTGGTAGAAACCCCTGTGTTTATGCCTGTGGGGACGTATGGCACAGTCAAAGGCATGCTGCCACGCGATATTGAAGAAATTCAGGCACAGGTTATTTTAGGCAATACCTTTCATTTATATTTGCGTCCAGGGCTAGAAGTGATTCAGCAACACGGCGGTCTACATGAATTCATCAAATGGGATAAGCCTATTTTGACTGACTCTGGTGGCTTTCAGGTGTTTAGCTTAGGCGCAATGCGTAAAATTAAAGAAGAAGGTGTGACCTTCCGTTCGCCTATTGATGGCTCAAAGGTTTTTCTTTCGCCTGAAATCTCGATGGAAATTCAAAAAACTTTGAACTCTGACATCGTGATGATTTTTGACGAATGTACGCCTTATCCTGCAACGCATGAAGAAGCACAAAAATCTTTGCAATTGTCTTTACGCTGGGCAAAACGCTGTAAAACACATCACCATGATGAACTACAAAACAGCAACGCGCTGTTCGGGATTATTCAAGGCGGTATGTACGAAGATTTACGTGTTGAATCTTTAAACGGCTTACTTGAAATTGGTTTTGATGGTTATGCCATTGGCGGTCTTTCGGTGGGTGAACCGAAAGAAGAAATGATCAAAGTACTGGATTATTTGCCAGCTAAAATGCCAGAAGATAAACCACGTTATTTGATGGGCGTCGGCAAGCCAGAAGATATTGTGGAAGCAATTCGTCGTGGCGTCGATATGTTCGACTGCGTGATGCCAACCCGTAATGCGCGCAATGGTCATTACTTTGTAACCGATGGCTTGGTGCGTATTCGTAACAGTAAGTATCGTCATGACCAAAGCCCGCTCGATCCGCATTGTGATTGCTATACTTGCAAGAACTTTACCCGCGCTTATTTGTTTCATTTAGAAAAATGTGGCGAAATGTTGGGGTCAATGTTGGGCACTATTCATAACTTACGTTATTACCAACGCTTTACCCAAGATATTCGCAATGCCTTAGATAACGGCACTTTCGATGAATTTGTACAGGACTTTTATGCCCGTCGTGGCCTAGAAGTACCGCCTTGTCCTGAAGATTAGTCTTTTCAGTATTTGCGCTGAGTAAAAAGACAAGGTAAATTGCAGAACAAACCCAATTTATTATCAGATCACTGATCGCCAGTTTTTAGTTTAGGAAAATGAAATGAGCCTTTTTATTTCGACCGCTCACGCAGCAGGTGAAGCTGCACAACAACCAAGCCTTGTGGCTAACCTTTTAATGATTGCAGTCTTCATTGCAATTTTCTACTTCCTGATTTGGCGTCCACAATCAAAGCGTGCCAAAGAGCATCGTACACTGATTGAAAGCTTGGGCGTAGGCAGTGAAGTGGTATTCGCAGGTGGTCTTATGGGTAAAATCACGAAAATTGAAGGTGATTTTGCAGTGGTAGAGCTGAACCGTGGTGTAGAAGTAAAAGTACAACGCGCGAGTGTCATTTCAGTTCTTCCTGAAGGCACATTAAACAACCTCTAATCAAAAAGAGTCGTGCTCACGCACGACTTTTTCATTTTAAGAAGAAAATAAATGCGTTACCCAGCATGGAAATATCTGCTCATCCTCGTTGTTCTTGTGGTGAGTACATTATATGCCCTGCCTAGCTTGTATCCAGATGAACCTGCTGTTCAAATTTCAGGTGCCAAAGCTGGTACCCAAATTGATCAAAGCATCATACAAAAAGCAGAGCAAATTTTACAATCAGAAAATATTGCCAGTCATGACAACAGCTTTACCAACAATGCTGCATTGTTGCGTTTAGACACCTCAGAAGCCCAACTCAAAGCCAAAGAAGCTTTACGTCGCGGTTTAGGTGATGACTATGTCGTGGCACTGAACCTTGCGCCAACCACACCAGAATGGCTACAAAAAATTGGTGCAAAACCAATGAAACTCGGTCTGGACTTACGTGGTGGTGTGCACTTCTTATTAGAAGTGGATATGGACAAGGCCATCAGCCAGCGTATGGAAACTTCAGCCACCGATTTACGCCGTCAATTGCGTGACAACAAGCTGAAATTTAATAGCCTTTCGCTGATTAACAACACCATCACCCTACAGTTTGCCAATAATGCAGACCGTGATGCAGTGATGGATTTCTTGCGTCGTAACGGCAATGAATACACACAGCAAGCTGTAGCCACCACAGAAGGCTCTAGCTTACGTCTGAACTATACCGATGTCCGTAAACAGGAAATTCAGTCGTATGCGGTCAATCAGAACTTAACTACTTTACGTAACCGTATTAACGAGTTAGGTGTGGCTGAAGCTTTGGTACAAACTCAAGGTAGCAACCGTATTGTAGTGGAATTGCCAGGCGTACAAGATACTGCTGAAGCGAAGCGTGTACTCGGTCGTACTGCGAACCTCGAATTCCGTTTGGTGTCTGACTTAAATGATCAATATATTGATCCGTACACAGGTCAGACTACAGGTACAGTACCACCTGGCACAGAAGCGTTTGCCTTTGAATCTTTGGACAGTGGTCGCCAATTATTATTGAACCGCAGCCGTATTTTAACGGGTGAGCGTGTTCAAAATGCGTCGAGTGGTTTTAGCCAAGATACAGGCGGTGCAGAAGTTAACATTACCCTTGATGCTGCGGGCGGTAAACTCATGGCAGATGCGACACGTAACGCTGTGGGTAAACGTATGGCGGTATTGTTTATTGAAAACAAACAACGTATTAGCTATGTGACCGATGAAACTGGCACACAAACTGAAGTACGCACCCCATATACCGAATCTGTCGTCATTAATGCTGCAACCATTCAGGCGGTATTGGGTTCGCAGTTCCGTATTACAGGTCTAGATTCCCCACAAGAAGCCTCTGAATTGGCCTTAATGCTTCGTGCAGGTGCCTTGGCAGCGCCAATGTACTTTGTCGAAGAACGTGTGATTGGCCCAAGCTTGGGTCAAGAAAACATTGATAAAGGCGTATTGTCGACTCAGATTGGCTTCATTTTGGTCGCAATCTGGATGGTGGTGTTCTTCCGTCTGTTTGGTCTGATTGCCAACTTCGCTTTAGTGTTTAACTTAGCCATGATTTTAACCGTCATGTCTTGGATTGGTGCATCACTTACCTTGCCGGGTATTGCGGGTATCGTAATTACCATTGGTATGGCAGTGGATGCCAACGTCTTGATTTGTGAGCGAATACGAGAAGAAATTAAGTGGGGTGCCTCGCCAAAACAAGCCATTGTGGCAGGTTATGACCGAGCGTATAACACAATTTTCGACTCGAACTTAACCACATTCTTGGTGGCATTCATTCTGTTTGCGATTGGTACAGGCCCAATCAAAGGCTTTGCTGTGACGCTCATGATTGGTATTGTCTGCTCGATGTTTACTGCGATTACAGTGACCCGTGCAATTGTACAAATCATCTACGGCAAAAAACGTAACTTGAAAAAGTTGAGCATTTAAGGAGATCACTGATGACTGAGAATACTCAACTGCCTTCAAAAAAATATGGCCGCCCTGATGATGAGCGCGTGATTCCGTTTATGAAGATTGCTTTGCCTGCGGCATTGCTTTCTATTCTATTAACGGTTGCCAGTATATTCTTCATTGCCACCAAAGGTTTAAACTTAGGTTTGGACTTTACTGGGGGTATTGCTGCAGAACTCAACTATAGCAATCCAGTAAAAGCCACCGATGTTTCTAACGCATTGGTCAAAGCAGGCTTTAACGACCCTGTAGTACAAACGCTTGGTTCAGACCGCGACCTAATGGTACGTATGCCTGTGCAAGAAGATGTTGAAGCAGAAGACTTAACCAAAGCAATTACTGCTGCGGTACAACTACCAAATAACACGGCAACTGTGCCAAAGGTAGATGTAGTGGGTGGTCAAGTCGGTAATGAGCTATACGTGCGTTCTGCGGGCGCTGTGGCTTTAGCACTGTTATTGATGTTGGTTTATGTCACCATTCGCTTTGAATTCAAACTGGCAATGGGAGCGGTACTGTCATTGTTCCACGATATTATTGTGACACTAGGTATTTTTGCCATGATGCAATGGCCATTTGATCTGACTGTATTGGCAGCGTTATTGGCAATTATTGGCTTCTCACTCAACGATAACATTGTTGTATCTGACCGTATTCGTGAAAACTTCCGTAAAATCCGTGGTGCAACACCGCTTGAAGTGGTGAACATTGCGCTGACAGAAACTTTACGTCGTACCATTCACACCTCTATGACCCTATTATTGGTTGTAGTCGCGATGATGCTCATGGGTGGTGATGGTCTGAAATGGTTCTCGATTGCGATGTTTGTGGGTGTCTTTGTCGGAACATATTCATCTATTTACATTGGTACAGCCTTTGCCTTATGGCGCGGTTTAAACCGTCAGGACTTCATTGTTCAAGTCAAACCTGAATTTGAAGGTGAAGAGCAAGAAATTCCTTAATGCATTTCTGCTGACACCAACATTCAAGCCTATCTTCGGATAGGCTTTTTTGTGCCTTAGCATTGCGATATTTACGCTGACGTTGCGATGTTAATGCTGAATAATATGAATCTGTGGAAACTGAAAGCCTACGCAAGATGGCGCTGCTCGCCATGCTACAGTCAACATACAATCTGATAAACGAAAGTTTTGATAGGCAAAATGCCCAATCTGTGGATGATGACAAATGCCGCCCTGTGCATTGGGATGCATACGAGTATCCAACTCATTCAGGCTTAAACGAATCCCTAAACCTGATGCTTTCAGCACTGCTTCTTTAGTTGTCCAGACACGAAACCAATAATCAGCGTCGTGTTCCAAATCTTGCCAGTATTGGAGTTCATTGGGATGAAACGCATGTTGTGCCAAGGCATCGAAACGCACCTTACGGTCTAAGTCCTCGACATCTACGCCAACATCGAGCAATTCAAAACTGCTTACCAAAGCATAATGCTGACGGCTATGACTATGGTTAAACTGCAATTGAGGGAATGCTGTCAAAAATGGCTTGCCATGTGGGTTACGCTCAATATCGCTGTTTTGAATATCGTGTTCTAAGTATCCAGAAAGCAATTGATTCCGATGCCGATAAATAGCCTGTTTTTGCTGTTGAATCTGTTCACTGCGTACAGCACTTGGATCGGGACTAAAAATCTGCTGAATGCGGCTAACATTCACACAAATTTTTTTAGGTGTTTTATTCATCCGCCCTTCTCCATTTTGGCTGAAATACGATAGAAAAAAACCAGCAAACATGCTGGTTTTTTAAAGCGTGCTCGCTTAGCTGCCTTGCACCAAACGACGTGCGCTGATAATCCCTGGTTGCTGCTCTAAACGTGCCAACAAACGAGAAAGTTGCGCCAAGCCTTTAACCTCAATTAACAATTTCATATTGGCGATACCATCACTTTCAGAAATAGTATTCACCTGACGAATGTTAATTTGATCGGCAAAAATCACTTGGGTTAAGTCTTTGAGCAAACCACGGCGGTCATAGGCTTCCACCACAATTTGCACGCTTTGACCACGGGTTGGCTGCATTTCCCAATCGGCTTCTACCGCACGTTCAGGTTCGTTGCCAATCATACGCACATAGTCCGAACACGCCACTTTGTGAATACTCACACCACGGTTCAGGGTAATATACCCCGCAATCGCTTCACCATGCACAGGCTGACAGCATTGTGCGATATGCAGTTCAACGTTATCCAAACCATCAATCAAAATACCATGTGCCGATAAGGTATGGCTGGCACGTGGGTTCAAGGTTGGCTTCAACACCAGTTCAGGTTCATCCTGATCTAAGTGCATGTGACGATTGACCTGATTAATTAAGGCATGCAGGCTAATATCACCATTCACCAAACTAATCAGAATGTCTTCACCTGTTTTGACGTTAAAGTGATTGCAATAATCATTTAAATCAATACTTTTTGGATGAATCGCCAAACGTGACAGTTCTTTGTTGAGCACTTCACGCCTGACTTCCAGATTTTTACTGCGGTCTTGCTGTCTAAACCAATGACGCAGCTTATCGCGCGCACGTGCTGTTTTAATATAACCTAAAGAATTCACCAACCAATCACGGTTCGGTTCACGGTCTTTTTTGGTTAGAATCTCGACCTGCTCGCCTGTTTTTAAAGTATAGGTGAGCGGCACATAGCGCTGATTGACCCGTGCGGCATAGCATTTATTGCCGACTTCGGTATGCACATGATAAGCAAAGTCCAGCACCGTTGAGCCACGTGGCAATTCTTTAATATCACCATCACGGCTGAACACATAAATTTTCTCAAAATCTTCAAACTCTTGGATTTGTTCAAAGTTTTCAGAATCATCATCTTCTTTATGTGCGCTGGCATCGTTACGTTCCTGATAATGCTCCAAAACAGAACGCAAAGAATGTAAACGATGATTAAACGAATGGTCTGTGGCTTTAGAACCTTCTTTATAATTAAAGTGTGAACATACCCCAAGCTCGGCTTCTTCGTGCATATCTAGGGTACGAATTTGCACTTCAAGCGACTTGTTTTCTGCAATTACGGCAGTATGCAATGAGCGATAACCATTGGCTTTTGGATTGGTAATGTAATCATCAAACTGGTGCGGAATATGCCGCCACAATTGATGTACGATGCCCAAAGAGTGGTAACACTCTGGAATGGTTTTCACCAAAACACGTACAGCACGAATGTCATAGAGCTGATCGAAGCTGAGGTTTTTACTCTTCATTTTTCGATAAATCGAATAAATGTGTTTCACCCGCCCGCTAATTTCGGCATGAATACCATTATTGCCCAGCTCTGTACGCAATTGCTCAATTACGTTTTGAATGTAGTTTTCACGCTCCAAACGCTTTTCATTCAGTAACGTCGCAATTTCTTTATAACGGTCTGGCGCCAAATAACGGAAGGCTAAATCTTCGAGTTCCCATTTCAGTTGGGCAATGCCTAAACGGTGTGCCAATGGCGAGTAAATGGTTAAAATTTCTCGCGCCACACGCTCCTGACGTTCTTTGGAAGCGGTTGCCAACTCACGTAATGAATAGGTACGTTCTGCCAGTTTAATTAGCACCACGCGCACATCTTCCGTCATGGAAATCAGCATTTTATAAATGCCTGTTAAATGTTCACGCTGGTTATTATTAAAATGGTCTTCTAAACGCTTATTTTTCTCAATCAGTTCAGACAACTTACCCATCGACAAGGTGCCTTTGATCAAGCCATAAACTGCTTCACCAAATTCTTCACGCACTTCATCTAACTGCATGACATTTTCACGCACGCTACGATAGAGCATGGCTGCAGACAAAGTGTCTTCATCGACATGCAAGTGCGCTAAAATATTCGCCATCTCAATACCTGTATATAAGGTATGCGATGGATGACTGACGTCTGTTTCCAGCTCTTTTTTCAGGGTGTAATTGGCAACGCGTTCTAATTGTTCAAGTGCCGCCCCATCGTAAATCCCGCGTACTCGGTCTAGCCATTCTGCTAAATCCTGTCGGGCTTGCTCGGCATGTTCTACAGTCGTTTCCTCAGACAGTTCATTTAAACGTCCAGGAAGTTGTTCACGTACTGTGACCATACCCTTCTCCTACCTCTATGTACTTCATATTATAAATCGTTTATTTGCTTTTCTTTCTCAAACAAGGCAATGGATTCGACATGCCCCGTATGCGGAAACATATCCATCACGCCTGCTTTTTTCAATTGATAGCCCTGCTTGACCAATACACCTGCATCCCTTGCGAGTGTGGCTGGATTACAAGACACATAAACGATTCTATCTGCGCCAAATTTGGGCACATAATACATCACTTCCTCTGCGCCTGAACGCGGAGGGTCAATTAATAATGCCTCAAATCCTTGATTTGCCCAAGAATGATGCGAAAAATCTTTTGTTAAATCTTGTGAATAAAACTTAACATTGTCTAAATCATTACGTTGTGCATTCTCTGCACCACGCTGCACCATTTGCTCTGAACCCTCTACAGCAACCACCTTTCCTGTTGCACCTACACAACGTGCAAGCGGCAATGAAAAGTTGCCTAATCCACAAAACAGATCAAGCACCCGATCACCTGATTTTAAGTTAAGCAAATCACATGCCAGCTTAACCATTTGTGGATTAATTGTAGAATTGACTTGGGTAAAGTCTTGGGGATGAAAGCCAAAATTCACATCAAAATCATCTAAACGATAATGCAAACGCATTGCTGCATGCGGATCATCAACCCGATGCAAACTGTCTGGACCTTCAGGCTGCAAATACAATTGCCAGTGTTTCTGTAACGCAAACTGCTGTAACTGGTTGATATCGGCTGCAGATAGTTGTTCTGTATGCCGCACCACCAAAGCAATCTCTTGATCTCCCATCGCCAATTCTATATGACCAATATGGGCTTTGCCTGTTAGACTTTGGAGTAGCTGCTTGATTCGTGTTAACGAACCAAATGCCTGATCCAACACCATACAGCGGTCAATTGAGGTCAATTTATTGCTATTACGCTCACGAAAACCGACCACCAATTTGTCTTGACTGGCAATATAACGCACCCCAACACGGGCTTTACGGCGATAATCTTCACGCTGTGAACGCAAAGGCGCTAACCATTCTTCAGGCTGAATTTGCGCAAAATGTTGCAGATGCGACTGCAACACCTGTTGTTTGAGATGAATCTGCTCATCCAACTGAATATGCTGCATGCTACAACCACCGCAACGCTGATAATGCGGACACGGCGGCGTAACCCGTAATGCCGAAGGCTCACCCAGTACTTCTAGACACTCAGCTTCTTCTAAGCGCTTGTTACTATGCGTAATTTTTGCGCGTACTGTTTCACCCGGCAATGCGCCCTCAATAAAAACTGTTTTCCCCTGCTTCTCGGCTGGATGACCCGACTGAGCTGTGTAGTGTGCAATCCCGCGCCCTTCATGTGACAACGATTCCACCTGAAAGCAATATTCAGCCTGCTGCGTGGTACGGTTTTTACTGCGATGTTTCATATCAGTCTAAATATCGGAAGATGGGAGTGATTGAAAAGGCATCACGGAGTCATTTGAAGGCGTGCTGACACTTTTTTCAGGAAAATCTGTACGGGTAAATTCAGTTTGCTGCGAACTCTGCTGCCACACGCTTAAAAAGTCTGCATGCTGCGGCTGAGTATGCAAATATTGAATGGTGTGCTGTACCCATAAAGTATGCTCTTCAAGCAGTAACTGTCCTTTGAGCAGCAACCAACGCAAATAAATCAGCCAAGTATTTAAGACATCACCTTCACAATAACGTGTCAGCCTTGACCATTCACCGCTTTGCATAAATGCAGGAACATGATAGCCCGCATCTACACGCTTACCCGGAAAACCTAGCAAATACGCAATGTCATCCAACTTTTGGAAATGACGACCATTAAACATTGCCATCACATCCATTAAGTCGACATGACGCTGATGGTAACGGTTTTGATAATTGTTATAGCGTTTTTGCTGATCAATCTCGCCCTGATCAAACAAACTTGGCGCAGACAGCCCATGATACATGGCACGGAATAAAATCACCGGCAAATCAAACTGCGAGCCGTTCCAACTGACCAAAGTCGGATGACGCTTATCAAAAATAGACAAAAACTTTTTCAGCATTGTCGCTTCGCTGTCATGTTCACGGCTAAAGGAAAACAGCTTCATGCCGTGTTTATCAATCCACAAGCCTGAAATACACACAATTTCATGCAAAGGCAAACGCTGAAAATCAGTTCCTGCCTCTTGGCGACGCAACTTCATTAATGCTTGTTCAAGCTCTGCTTCGGGTAAATCGAGTTGATATAAATGCGCGCCTGACTTCAAATCGGTAACGGTTTCTATATCGAAAATCAGCACAGGTAAACGCATAAAATCTTACTCAATGGGTGATAGAAAAATGAATATCACAATTCAGTATCTTGAACAGAGAACAAACCTGTCGACAAATAACGATCACCACGGTCACAGATAATACAAACGACGACTGCTTCTGGGTTTTCTTCGGCAATTTTTAAAGCTGCCCATACCGCGCCGCCCGATGATGTGCCTGCGCTGATGCCTTCTTTTTGCGCCAATTTGCGCATGGTTTTTTCTGCTTCAATTTGCGGAATATCAATAATGCGGTCAACACGGCTGCGGTCAAAAATGGTTGGTAAATATGCTTCAGGCCAACGGCGAATCCCCGCAATGCTTGAACCATCTGATGGTTGTAAACCAATAATTTGAATCTCTGGGTTTTGTTCTTTTAAGTATTTAGACACACCCATAATGGTGCCTGTTGTGCCCATAGAGCTGACAAAGTGGGTAATTTTACCGCCCGTTTGCTGCCAAATTTCAGGCCCTGTTGTCAGGTAATGTGCTTCAACATTATCTGGATTCCCAAATTGGTTCAGCACCAAGCCTTTGCCTTCTCTCTGCATTTGCAAAGCCAAATCGCGCGCGCCTTCCATGCCTTGTGCTTTAGTCACTTCAATCAATTCTGCACCATAGGCACGCATGGCATCTTTACGTTCTTGGCTCATATTGTCAGGCATGATCAGCTGCATTTTATAGCCACGCATAGCTGCAACCATCGCCAAAGCAATGCCGGTATTGCCACTGGTTGCCTCAATTAAAGTATCGCCCGGTTGAATTTCACCGCGTTTTTCTGCCTGCATAATCATGTTGTAGGCAGGACGATCTTTAACAGAACCCGCAGGGTTATTGCCTTCCAGTTTTGCCAAAACCGTTGCCTGCGTATGACTTGCCAAACGCTGCAAACGCACCAATGGGGTTTTGCCCACATAATGATCTAACAAAAATTCATCACTTTGGAAATCTGATTGGGTATCAAGCATGGTCTGCACCAATATCAAGGTGGGCTTATTGTATGAAAATTTGCACCTTCCTGCACGTTTTTCACAGGCTTTTTATCAAAACAGCAATACTCTGCCGACAATTTATGCATCACTCACTGCCTACACAATTCTAGGCAAGATGAACACAATTTCAGATTGTCTTTTGCGGGATGGATGCAAAAAAATGCACACCGATTGATTGCGAGATGCAGCTGAACCACTCGCACCAAACAGATGAAAACACAGTCAGGAGAATTGACATCCTCCCCCCCCTTAAAAGAGGGTGATTCCTACAGCTAGACGCTTATGCCCAAGCGCAAGAATGTTTAAAGCTGAGTTTATATCTCGATCATGAGCTGTACCACAGCTCATGCACTCCCATTCTCTTATTCCAAGATCTGTCCTACCTTTGGGACTACTTGAGGTGATCTCACCGCAGCACGAACAGATTTGGGTGGTATAGGCTTCTTGGACTTCTTCAAACAATACGCCTGCGTTCTCGCATTTATACTTGAGCATTGTTTTTAGTGCCGAAAATCCTGTATCCAAAACAGATTTTGCCATTTTGGTTTTTACTAATTTTTTAGCACTCAAGTCACCTACAATAATCAATGCATTTTCATTCACAAGCTTGGTGCTTGCTTTATGCAAATGATCTTTTCGACTATTTGCAATCTTGGCGTGTAATGCACGAACACGCTTCTTATTCCTGGCTCTCTGAGCAATACCTAATGTCTGCTCATATTTTCGATAGAATTTTGGATTTGAAATTACAGTGCCATCAGAACAGGTGGCAATATCTTTTAAGCCTAGATCAATACCAATCGCTTTGGTTGCTGTCGATTTATCTTGCTTAGGCGATTCAACAACAAGACATACATACCAACGCCCACGGCTATCCTCTACAAATGAACCTGTTTTTAACGTGTATTTGCTTAAACCGTAGCTATCCCAAAGCTTAAATTGGTGTTTTCCATACTGGACATATCCAGTGGCATATTTGATAGCCACCTTTTTAAAGGGAACCCATCCCAAAGAGCGCCTTGCTGATTTTTTATTGCTGATACGCCATTTCAGCTTTGCCTTTTTAAATTGCTTTCTTCGGGTGACTAATTCTTCAGTTACAGCCTGAATGGTTT
>NZ_NOZT01000054.1:0-22837 GCF_002412355.1 Acinetobacter sp. YT-02 | reverse complement strand
GCTTATACAAAACAGAGGTGATTGAATATTTAAAAGCAGATTGGCAAGGTTTAGCAGATGTACAACTTGCGACATTAAATTGGGTAGATTGGTTCAACAAAACGCGTGTACATAGTGCACTGGGTTATGTATCGCCTTTTGAGTTTGAAGCAATGTACTATGATAAGATTAACCCGTTAGGTCAGGTGGCCTAACTTAAATAAAAAAGTCTCCGACAAACCCGGTACGGTTCAAGTAGGGGATTGGATTGTAGATCCTCAATTCCTCTTGCCTTTTGCCAAGCAAAAGATGAATGGCGCTGATGATATCTCGGGTGTCGGTGATTTAATTGTGGGTGGTATCGCCTGGCCATTGCATGATGCTGAAAAAGGGCGCTATTTTGGTTTCGGTGGTTTTTTGACCGTACCTACCGGCAGTAATGAAACGAAGGGTTTTGCCATCAGTAATGATCGCTATCAATATAATGTTCAGGCCGGTTATTACCATGCTTTAACTGATAAATTTGCGCTTGAGGGGGTGGGGCAGTTTGAACTTTATAGCGAGCAAAAATATACCAACATTGAGAAAGAGGTTTTTTTCCAGACAGATTTCTCCGCACTCTATAAAGTGACCGATAAATCCAATTTGGCTGTCACCTGGAGACATACCGATGGCGGTAAAGAAAAGGTGAATGGTGTCACTGAACGTGGCAGTGATAGAAAAGATACCTTTGTCGTTTCTGCTTCTACCAATATCAAGCCGAATCTGCAGCTATTATTACAATGGCGACAAGATGTGAATGTTGAAAATGGCTTGGAAATTTCTGGACTTCAGTCACGTTTACTGTATGCCTTCTAAATCGATCATGTTGAACAGGCTGTATAGAATTTTGCAATTCAATATCCAGCTTGGTCATCAATATAGAAAATATGTACAGTGAGTTTAAAAACTATTCATGCTGATTTTGTTGTGAATGCAAAAACTATTTTTATGCGATGAAGGGGAAAGAAAATAAGGAAATTGTAAGGAGTTCAAAAAGTTGCAGTTATCGTTGGTGGTTTGTCTAGGAAACATACAGCACAGCGCTTGGCAAAAGATGCTTTCATGGCATTCTATTTGTTTGGATCCTGGGAATTCCCCATAGATTAGCACTTTTGTTTATATAACTTGGAAATACAGAATTTAGGAATGAAAACCGTCTACAGGGTGAATCGCAAGCCTGATATCAGACGGATTGTCGCTTGGCAGACGAGTCATCTACCGGATCTGGTTTCTTGAATCTTAAAATATGAAACAAGCTTTGATGCTTAAAATTTGAAATGGAAAAAATTATGTCAAATAAATTCAACAATAAAGTCGCTTTAATTACTGGCGCTGGTTCAGGTATTGGTAAAAGCACCGCACTGCTTTTGGCTCAACAGGGTGTAAGTGTAGTGGTTTCAGATATTAACCTGGAAGCAGCACAGAAAGTTGTGGACGAAATTGTCGCTTTAGGCGGGAAAGCGGCTGCGAATAAGGCCAATACTGCTGAGCCTGAAGACATGAAAGCTGCAGTCGAGTTTGCGGTCAGCACTTTTGGTGCACTGCATTTGGCCTTCAATAATGCGGGAATTCTGGGTGAAGTTAACTCCACCGAAGAATTGAGCATTGAAGGATGGCGTCGTGTGATTGATGTGAACTTGAATGCGGTTTTCTACAGCATGCATTATGAAGTTCCTGCAATCTTGGCCGCAGGGGGCGGAGCGATTGTCAATACCGCTTCTATTGCAGGCTTGATCGGGATTCAAAATATTTCAGGCTATGTCGCTGCAAAACATGGCGTAACGGGTCTAACGAAAGCGGCGGCATTGGAATATGCAGATAAAGGGATTCGCATTAATTCAGTACATCCTGGCTATATCAAAACGCCTTTGATTGCAGAATTTGAAGAAGCAGAAATGGTAAAACTACATCCGATTGGTCGTTTGGGACAGCCGGAAGAAGTTGCTCAGGTTGTTGCCTTCCTACTTTCTGATGATGCTTCATTTGTGACCGGTAGTCAGTATGTGGTCGATGGTGCATATACCTCGAAATAAAAAATGAGTAGAAGATACCCCCATATAAAGAGGAAAGAGGGGTGATACCCTCTTTTCTTTTATCTATTGTTGTAAGGGAAAATTTTTCTTTGCTGCGAATCTGCCTGAGAAGAAGTAATATCTTCTTATGTGTACTAGCTTGTATCTTACCATTCATAGTGATTAGCTATCACTATATTGCAAATTGCAGAGTTTCGTGTACTAGCAAAACATAAAGTTTGAGTTTGAGATAAAACCTGTAATTTGCCCTAACCACTTGCACAACTCTGGACGGTAACTAAGCACTTTGATGCTGCATTCACAAGAAAAGACGGTGGTTATGCTAAAACAATAATTGGATAAATAAAGCAGGTAAAGATTATGTTTTATCTTGGTATTGATGTTGCTAAAGCTAAAATTGATTGCTGTTTAATTTTAGAAAATTCTGCAAATAAAAAGAAAACCAAAACTTTTTCAAATACACCAAAAGGTTTTGAGCAACTTCAAACCTGGCTAAAGCAGCATGCTGCAACTTCTACGCAGACCATTATTTTAATGGAAGCAACATCTATTTATCATGAACTCTTGGTTAAATATTTATTTGATGCGGGCTATCAAGTCTGTGTAACCAATCCTGCCAGAGCTCGATATTTTGCTCAGAGTATGTCTAAGCTGAATAAAACAGACAAGGTGGATAGTGAGGTCCTAGCTCGATTTGCGATGACTGCCGATCTACATTTTTGGCAACCTTTACCTAAACATATTCAATTGCTGAATGCTTTGCTGGATAGAAGAGCTATTCTTTGTGAAGATTTACAACGTGAAAAGAATCGTTTGGAAAAAGCAGAGTCGACCTTCACGATGGAACCTGTACTTCAGTCTATCCACAAGAGTATTGAACAGTTAAACAAACACATTCAGGGTATCGACCAGCAAATTGATGATCACATTAATCAGAATCCTGATTTAAAAAATGATAAAGAACTGCTCAGCAGTATTCCAGCCATTGCAGATCGAACCAGTTTATTAATGCTCAGTTTCTTGCGCAGCCATACTTTTGAAAGGGCTAGTCAAGCGGCTGCCTTTGTCGGTTTGGTCCCCATTCAAAAGCAATCGGGTAGTTCCATTCATGGCAGAAGCCGTTTATCCAAAGCGGGCTCTTCCAAAATACGTGCTGGTTTATATATGGCAGCCATTGTCGCAACTCGGCATAACCCTCACATCAGGGCAATGAATGAACGTTTATTGGCGAATGGTAAAACCAAGATGATAGCGATTGGAGCCGCGATGAGGAAGTTGATTCATCTTTGTTATGGTGTGCTCAAACACCAACAGCCTTATCAAGCAGATTATTGAGCATGAATTCTCAATCATTTACTTGACGTTTCAGACGGTATCTCAAACCTGATCTGATAGTTACCGATATTTGCTTAAGACTGTCAGGTTAAATTTGAACTAAATTCTTTTCAGCCCAAATACGTTTTCCATCAAGTAATGTTGCAATCTTGCGCAGCAATGCTGCTCATCTGCCATTACACACCTTACCCTGATGGGTTCGTTCAGTATTATAGAATTTCAGCCAACCGTCTAGATCAAGCTGTAACTCTTCTAATGAGCTATAGAGTTTCTTTCGAAAAGTAATCTGATAAAACTCCTGCAAGATCGTCTTATGGAAGCGCTCACAGATCCCATTTGTTTGTGGTGATGCTGCTTTAGTTTTAGTGTGATCAATATCATTCAGAGCCAAATAAAGCTCATAATCGTGATGTTCAACTTTACCGCAATATTCGGTGCCTCTGTCGGTCAAAATGCGAAGCATTGGCAATCCTTGTGACTCATAGAATGGTAACACGCGGTCATTCAATAAATCTGCGGCTGTGATTGGTGTCTTGGTTGTGTACAGCTTGCAGTGAACCACTTTGCTATAAGTATCAATAAAAGTTTGCTGATAAATATGCCCAACACCTTTTAGATTTCCGACATAAAAAGTATCTTGTGCTCCAAGGTAACCTGGATGATGTGTTTCAATTTCACCACAAGCAACATCATCTTCATGTTTACGTTCTAATGCGGCAATCTGCTGATCATTCAACTGAATGCCTTCTTGAGCAACTTTAATTTCAAGTGCCTTTAATCGCTTTTTGAAATTCTCAAGATTGTGTCTAAGCCAGATAGAGCGCACACCGCTGCCAGATACGAAGATGCCAATCTGACGTAGCTCATTACTGGTCCGATGCTGACCATAAGCTGGATATTGGATTGCAAAATCAACAACAGCTTATTCAGTTTGCTCATCCACTCGGTTTTTTAAATTTGGAGTTCTGCGACTCTGGTTGATGAGTGCATCCATATTGCCTGTACTGGCAAGTTCTTGATAGCGATAGAAAGTATATCTTGATACTCACATGACATTTGTTATTTTGCATAAATAATGCATGTAAGTCCACACTGGTTTTCAGTGGATGCTTTATTGAAAATCAGGTTCTTGCGTGGCTCTTAGTACTCAAAAAACAATAGAGGAGACTGAATTTTCAGACACGAGATTGGTGTGTTCCTGTCTGATTTCGATGGGTGTTTTCCCAAAAAATTTTTGAAATACTCGGGTCATATGGCTCTGATCGCAAAAACCGGCTTCACTGGCAATCACTTTCAGTGGAATTTCTTTTTTTGAAGTGAGCAAACGTTTAGCAAATTGCACCCTGAGATTCATGATGTAGGCAGCAGGGGAATTACCAAAATCGACTTTAAATTTTCTCATTAAATGAGGCACGCTCATCTTGACTAATCCCGCTAAATCTTCGAGGGTAATTTTAATGCTCATGTTTTCATTGATAAATTCTAATAACAGTCTGCGTTGTAGGGGAGTAAAACCAGAACGGCACTGTCCTTCCTTAAAATCTAATTTGGCATACTGACGGAGTAAATGCAGGGCGATCTGGTTTTTAATGCTCTCTAAATACAGGTTTCCACCTAAACCACCTTGCTTTAATTCTAGTTCTAAAAGTGAAGTCAGAGCAGGTAAAACATGATCTTCCACACCGACTTCGTCTCTGATTCGGATCGAAGCGATATCATAATCAAACACCTTATTCGCCATTGAGGTGATGGAGTCATGCGAAATGTAGACATGGGTGACGGCAATATGGTCATTCCACGCCCAGCGGGAATCTTCACCACAGGTCAACAAGGAGACATAACCCGGCTTAACCACTTGGGTATCCCAAGAGGCATCGCCTTTTCTACGCATTTCCGCCGCACTTTTTTTATAGTTGACGATCATGTAGTCACGCATGGCAGGAATATGCACATCGAGGTTGGTAAATTCGTACCCTCTGATTGCAATGTTTTCCCAACCGGCATTCATGCTGTCAATTGTGACATTACCCGGAATCCATAACACGACATCTTCGGGTTTGATCAGCGTATTTGCTTTGTCTGTGCTCATTTAACTTTCATCCTTAAAGTCAAAAGAGAATTGGTGTGCCTACGCACACCAAGATCCATTTCTAATTGAGTTGCGTAATAAATTTGGTTCTGAGGTAACCGTCAAAGGTTTCGATACCCCCTTCACTACCAAAACCGCTATCCTTAATACCACCAAAAGGTGTTTCAGCGAGCGCCAATCCCATGTGGTTAATCGAAACCATGCCAGCCTCCAGTCCGTATGAGATTTGATGCGCATTTTTGCTGGATGTGGTAAAAGCGTAAGAGGCTAATCCAAATGGTAATCGATTTGCTTCTTCCAGGACATGGTCTATTGTGTCAAAAGGTATCAAACCAATGATCGGACCAAATGGCTCGTCATTCATAAACTGGGTGTCATTGCACAAGTCACCGAGTACCGTTGGTTCAAAAAAATTGCCTTTGTCAGAAATTTTATTTCCGCCAAGCAGTAATTTTGAGCCTTTATGAACCGCATCTTCAACAATTTGTTGCATTGCATGCATGCGGCGAGCTTGAGCCAATGGTCCCATATCTGAGGATGCGTCTAAGCCACAACCCACTTTGATCTGTTTGGCTCTTAACACCACTTTCTCAGAAAATTCCTTATAAATACCTTCCTGCACATAAAAACGGGTTGGTGATACACAGACCTGTCCTGCATTACGGAATTTATAACCGACCAGATGTTCAACAGCGGCATCAATATCAGCATCATCACAGACGATGACCGGTGCATGACCACCCAATTCCATGGTGCAAGGCTTCATATACAGACTCGCTTGCGAGGCTAATTTTTTACCCACCGGGGTTGAGCCTGTGAATGAAATCTTTTGGATGATCGGCGATTTGATCATGTAATCAGAAATGAAGTTTGAGTCACCCCAAATCACATTCAGCACACCATTCGGCAAACCCGCCTCATGAAATAGCTGGGCAATCGCATATACCGCGCTTGGTGTGTCGCCAGAACCTTTCACAATGATGGTGCAGCCGGCAGCAATTGCAGCAGAAATTTTACGAATTGCCTGATTAAACGGGAAATTCCACGGTGAAAATGCCAGACATACGCCCAGCGGTTCTCTGACTACTAGTTGCTGTACATTTGGGTTACGCGGTGGAATAACACGGCCATAAATGCGTCGGCATTCTTCTGCATGCCATTCTGCATGTTCTGCACAGACAGTGACTTCTGCAATGGCTTCTTTCAGGGGCTTACCTTGATCAAGGGTAATATTGCGCCCGATTTCTGCTGCTTTTTCACGCGCTAGTTTCGCAAAGGTTCTGAGGATTTCACTACGGGTGATAGGAGAAGTTTTTTTCCACCTTAGAAAAGCCTGTTGTGAACTTTCAAGTGCGTAGTCCAGGTCTGCTTGTGATGCACAGGCCATGAGTCCAATACATTCATGGTTCACTGGATTAAAAACTTCTTTGACGTCTCTATTGGTATGATCTAGAAACTCACCGTTGATATATAAAGGTATATTTGGATAGTTCATGATAAGACATCCCTAGCATATGACTGATGTTAAACAAAATGGAATATGGGGGATGCCCCCCATATATTTAGGCATTGGCAGGTTGCTTGATATCTGAACGTTGTAATTGAATATCAAAACCTTCATAGGCATGGTTTTTGCAGTTGGCTAGCGCACTGCGATATTCTTTTAAACCACCGAGATAGAAGTAAACCGTGTTTTTCTTACCCGGGATATTCGCACCAAAAATCCAGGATTGCGCTTTAGGGAATAAGGTCATTTCCGCAATATTGGCGCAAGTTTGAGTCCATTGTTCTTCCGCTTCTTTTGTCGCTTCAATGGATTCAACATTGTTTTCAACCGTGTATTGAATGGTATCACTGATCCATTCCACCTGTGATTCAATCGATGGTGGGAGGTTGGTAAATGGGCCATTCGGTCCAAGCACCATGAACATGTTTGGATAGTTATGCACGGTGACACCCATATAGCTAGAAGGACCTTCTTTCCAGTAGTCTTTCATGGCCACGCCGTTTTTACCTTGGATGTCCATGCGCACATAGTTACCATCGACGGCATCAAAACCTGTCGCACAGATCAGCATGTCGAGCTCAACGAAATCGCCATTTTCCAGTTTCACACCGTTTTCGGTAATTTCAACAATCGGATTGGCTTTCACATCTTCCAAACGAACATTGTCACGGTTAAAGGTGTTGTAATAGCCACTGTCACACAACGGACGTTTCGCATACAAATCTTTCGGCATGAGCTTTTGGGCTGTTTCCGGATCTTTGACGATTTCAGCAATTTTGCCCTTAATAAAATTTTGCGCTTCGATGTTGGCTTCCATATTGGTGGCAATATCACCGAAAGTTTCAAACATGAAGCGGAAACCGCCACCTGTTTGCCACGCCTTTTCAAAAATGGCTTTACGTTCTTCAGCTGATACGCTCATCGCAGGTACTGTGCTTTCATTCAGGCCAAAACCTAAGGCTGAATTCCATACACCATCCCAAATTTTGTCATAATTATCTTTGATGTTTTTAACATCTTGTTCAGACATAGGGTCATTGCCGATTGGAACGCTATATTGTGCAGAACGCTGGAATACGGTGAGATGTTTGACCAAAGGTGCCACAGCCGTAATCACCTGGACACCGGTTGAGCCCGTACCAATCACGCCCACACGTTTGCCTTCAAAACTCACATCATCAGGCCAACGGCTGGTATGGTGCAGCTCACCTTTAAACTGATTAATGCCTTTGATGTTTGGCAAGTTAGGCGCAGACAACAGTCCCAAAGCAGTGATCAGGAAACGCGCCGTGTACTTGTCGCCATATTCGGTGGTGACTTCCCACAAGGCATCTGCTTCGTTGTAGTGAGCGGATTGAATCGCGGTATTGAATTGATAGCTTTTCTTTAAATCATGCTTTTCAGCCACTTGCTGTAAATACTTGCGTACATCAGGGCCTTGCACATATTTTTTCTTGATTTCTAGCGACTGTAGTAATTCTTTATCCCAAGAATAGCAGTAGAGGTGGGTTTCTGTATCCGACAATGCGCCCGGGTAACGGTTCCAGTACCAGGTACCTGCCACATCCGTGGCTTTATCAAAAGCCTGGACTTTAAGTTTGAGCTCATCTCTTAATTTTTTGACCGCATAAAGTCCGCCAAAACCACCACCAATCACGATAGCATCAAAATCCATTTTTTGTGACATGATAATCTCCATTACGACATGTGAATTTATTCAAAATCTGCAGTGCTTGTTATTCGTTACTGATCAACAGCATTGCTTAATCATTGAATAAAGAATCGCAGGAATGCAGTCGCAAGGATTGGATGGGGTGAACCTAAAAATTGTACATAATGATCATTGTAGAAAAAAACAAACTCCAAATAAAAATTCTTATTTTATTGTAATCTTATGTTTTAATTGAAAAATACATTTATATATTGCGTGTTTTTATTTTGCATTGAATAATTTGTCATTCGTGTTGGAATAACTTAAAACTTTTAATCCTAGCCCCCGAGAGGGCTAGGATTACCTAAAAAATAAAAATCGAAGAGTTAAAATCTTTTCAACGATTTTGGGTAACTGATCCAAACAATCTCTTTTAGTTGCAAGCTTCTTCATCTGCTAGAAAGAAGGGAAATGGGAAACCTCTTCCTTGAAGTGATTAGACTTACATATTCGGATAGTTTGGACCACCACCACCTTCCGGCGTTACCCAGGTGATATTCTGTGAAGGATCCTTAATGTCACAGGTCTTACAGTGCACACAGTTGGCCGAGTTGATCTGGAAACGTGGACCACTTTCTTCCTGCACAATCTCGTAGACCCCTGCAGGGCAGTAACGCTGTGCCGGCTCATCCCATTTTGGCAGGTTGACATTCACCGGAATCGAAGTGTCAGTCAGTTTTAAATGCGCTGGCTGGTTTTCTTCATGCACCGTGTTGGATACAAACACCGAAGACAGACGGTCAAAGGTCAGTTTGCCATCCGGTTTTGGATAATTCGGCTTGAAGTTCACCGCATCCACGGTTTTCAGTGCACTGAAATCAGGTAACAGGTCATGCAGGGTAAATGGCACTTTAAACACATTCTGGTCAATAAAGTTAAAGGCACCACCGAACCACTGACCAAACTTGTGCATCGCCGGGCCAAAGTTACGCGCGTTATACAGCTCTTCTTTCAGCCAGCTGCTGTTGAATTTCTCGGTATAAGAGCTGAGTTCTTTAGCAAACAGATCTTCACCTTCCGTGACACGGGCAATCGCCAGATCACCGCCTTGTTCCACACCGGCAGCAATCGCTTCAAACACCGCCTCACCACACAACATGCCCGATTTCATCGCGGTGTGCGAACCCTTGATCTTGGCAAAGTTGAGGAAGCCGGCATCATCACCAATTAAACAACCACCCGGGAAGGTCAGTTTCGGCAAAGCGTTAAAACCGCCTTTCACCACGGCACGCGCACCATAAGAAATACGCTTACCACCTTCCAGATACTGTTTGATCAACGGATGGGTTTTCCAGCGCTGCATTTCCATGAACGGGAACATGTGCGGATTCTCATAAGACAAATCCACGATCATGCCCAGCGTCACCTGATTGTTTTCAGCGTGATATAACCACCAACCACCTGAAGATGCGGTTTCCGCCAAAGGCCAGCCGGCACCGTGCATCACCAGACCCGGTTTGTGCTTGTCCGGATCAATTTCCCAGAGTTCTTTAATGCCAATACCGTAGTGCTGTGGATCGGCATCTTGATCTAAATTAAATTTCTGGATTAAACGCTTGCCGAGGTGACCACGGCAGCCTTCAGCAAACAGGGTGTACTTGGCATGCAGTTCATAGCCTGGAGCGAAGTTATGCGTGGGTTGACCATCTTTACCAATGCCCATGTCACCAGTCTGGATGCCTTTGACCGTGCCATCTTCATGATAGAGCACGTCGCTTGCAGCAAAGCCCGGGAAAATCGACACTTCCAGTTCTTCGGCTTTTTGGCCCAACCAGCGCACCACATTGCCCAGCGAGATGACATAGTTACCGTCATTGTGCATGGTTTTTGGCACCATCCAGTGCGGCACTTCCTTATGCGTGCTGTCGGACATCAGGAAGTAGGTTTTGTCTTCCGTCACCGGCACATTGAGCGGTGCTCCCTGTTCTTTCCAGTCAGGAAACAGTTCATTCAGGGCACGCGGTTCAAGCACAGCACCGGAGAGGATATGCGCACCCACCTCAGAGCCTTTTTCCACCACGCAGACGGAGAGGTCTGCCAGGTTGTTTTCAATGGCTAATTGACGAATTTTAATTGCTGCAGACAGTCCCGCAGGGCCTGCGCCGACAATCACGACGTCAAATTCCATTGATTCGCGTTCGATTTCTTGTTCTTGCATATTCATAAAATCCAAATTTGTATCGTGAACTGTCTGTTGAGGATGAAGACTGAAACTATCTTTTAGCTGTGATTGGCTTCAGGATGAAACGGTTCAGGAGGTTTTATAGCCTTGCCATTAAAAAGTCAGGATTAGTATTCAAGTTGTAGCTTAAATCACTAATCCCGTCTTTTTAGCCAAACTCAATACTTGTTATGCAAGTTATTGAGTCGCTTCACGGATCATATTGCGGGCAATAATGACCTGCTGGATTTGCGTTGTACCTTCGTACAAACGGAATAAACGCACATCACGGTAGAAACGCTCAATCGCATATTCACTGATATAACCCGCACCACCATGAATCTGTACACCACGATCTGCGACACGGCCACACATTTCCGTAGCAAACATTTTTGCACAAGAGGCTTCTGTGCTGACATTCTGTCCAGCATCACGCAGTCGAGCGGCATCAAGAACCATACATTTTGCAGCGTAGATTTCAGCTTTAGAGTCTGCCAACATGCCTTGAATCAACTGGAAGTTCGCAATCGCTTGACCAAACTGTTTACGTTCCACTGCATATTGAAGAGAATCTTCCAACATGCGTGTAGCAGCCCCCACACTTAATGCAGCGATATGGATACGGCCTTTATCCAAAACCTTCATTGCAGTTTTAAAACCCACACCTTCAACACCCCCAATGAGCGCAGCTGCAGGAATGCGACAGTTTTCAAAAATCACATCACAGGTATGAGCACCTTTCTGTCCCATTTTTTTGTCACGTTTACCTAGGGAAATACCCGGAGTTTTACTGTCCACGATAAAGGCTGAAATTCCACCTGCACCTTTAATTTCAGTGCTGGTACGTGCCATGACAGTAAAGACACCCGCATGCGGGGCATTGGTGATGTAACGCTTGGTGCCGTTTAAAATGTAATGATCACCATCTTTCACCGCTGTGGTTTTTAAAGAGGCAGCGTCTGAACCAGAATCAGGTTCTGTTAAACAGAATGAACCAATAATTTCACCGCTTGCCAGACGTGGCAGAAAATACTGTTTCTGTTCTTCTGTACCATCAATAACTAAGCCTGATGAACCGATCCCATTGTTGGTGCCGATCAGTGAACGGAAAGCAGGAGAGGTACGTCCCAATTCAAATGCAATATAAACCTCTTCCTCCATGGTCAGGCCAAGACCCTCATAATCCTCAGGAATTGTCAGACCAAAAAGACCCAGTTCTTTCATTTGCTGAACGATTTCAGCTGGAATTTCATCGGTTTCCGCAACAATTTCTTCATGGGGAATAAGAACGCCATCGACAAACTGACGGATCATATCAACTAGCTGATTTAATGTGTCTTGATCACGAATCATTTTTAAGCCCTTGTATTAGATAGGTAAATTTAGCCATCTCTGCTTCATGCAGGGGTGATCTAATGCCTTGGAATGAAAACAATATGACAGAATGGAAAAGTAAATGCAATAATATTGGTATTAAATACCGTACAGCGGTATTTAATTTGTGAGTTTTTAAATAGTTTTAGCTAATTTTTAATTAAAATTATGTCCTGTGGGCTTCATTGTTGCAAAAAAACAGGTATATTTGGTTTATATAAACCGCTATGCGAAACAGATAGGTCGTTATGAGTAATAAAATATTGAATTTGGATATTCAAAGTAATGGTGTGGCCATTGTCGAGCTGCATCGCCCAGAGGCCCGAAATGCACTGAATTTGGAGCTACGCCAACAGCTTGCAGCAACGTTTGCACAGCTCGCAGCATCTGATGCAGTCCGCGCAATTGTCATTACGGGTGGTGAAAAAGTGTTTGCAGCAGGTGCGGATATCCGTGACTTCACCACGGCAAAAACCGTTGATATGTATTTACGCCATACAGAACAGTACTGGCAGGCGATTATTGATTGCCCTAAACCGATTATTGCCGCAGTGAATGGCTATGCATTGGGTGGTGGTTGTGAACTTGCCATGCATGCAGACATCATCATTGCCGGAAAATCAGCCCAGTTTGGTCAGCCTGAAGTCAAATTAGGACTGATGCCGGGTGCAGGTGGTACGCAGCGCTTACTGCGCGCGGTAGGGAAGTTTAAAGCCATGCAAATCGTGTTAACCGGCAAGATTTTTTCTGCAGAGGAAGCTGACAAAATCGGCTTGGTGTCTGAAGTGGTTGAAGATGATCAAACGATCGCAAAAGCAATTGAAGTGGCGACACAGATTGCCCAATTTTCACCGATTGCCGTTGAGCAGATTAAAGAAGTGACGACTTTAGGCGCAAATATGCCACTCGATGGCGCTTTGGCACTTGAACGTAAAGCCTTCCAGATTTTGTTTGATACACAAGATCAGAAAGAGGGCGTCAATGCCTTTTTCGAAAAACGCAGCCCGCAATATCAAGGCAAATAAGGATTAAGGAAGATAAGTCATGACAATTCAGACAATGGCCTTAATTGGCACCGGTATCATGGGAATGGGCATCGCGCAAATTGCAGCACAGGCGGGTGTTGAAGTCCGCTTATTTGATGCGAAACCCGGCGCTGCTGAGCAAGGCTTGGAAAAATTAAAAGCCACTTTAGAAAAACTTGCTGCTAAAGGCAAATTAACTGAACAGCAGCTTGCGGATACCTTGGCACGATTTGTTGTGCTTGAAAAAATTGAAGACGTTGCGGGTGTCGATTTAGTCGTTGAGGCTATTATTGAAAACCTGGAAATCAAGCAAAGCCTGTTTAAACAGCTTGAAAGTATTGTATCTAAAGACACCATTCTGGCGACCAATACCTCATCGCTTTCTGTGACAGCAATTGCTTCCAACCTTGAGCATCAAGGTCGACTGGCAGGCTTCCACTTCTTTAACCCTGTACCATTGATGAAAATTGTGGAAGTAATTGCTGGTTTGGCAACGGATGAACACGTGGTCGCTGACTTACTTGAGCTGGCACAAAAGATGGGACACTTTGGTGTACGTACCAAAGATACACCGGGATTCATCGTGAATCATGCCGGCCGTGCCTATAGTACGGAAGCACTGAAAATACTGGGTGAATGTGTGACTTCTCCTAGTGAAATTGACCGGATTCTACGCGAAGGAGCTGGTTTCCGCATGGGACCATTAGAACTGTTCGATTTAACGGCACTAGACGTTTCTCATCCGGTGATGGAATCTATTTTCAATCAGTTTTATCAGGAAGCGCGTTACCGCCCGAGCGCTTTAACTCGTCAGATGCTGGCAGGGAAAAAAGTCGGCCGTAAGGTCGGTGAAGGTTTCTACAAATACGTTGATGGCGTAAAAATCAATGAAGCGCCTCGTCAGGCTGTACCTCAAGTTTCAACATTTAATGCGGTCTGGATCAAAACCGATTTAGAGCAAGATATGGCCATCCTAACAAATTATCTGCAAGCGCAAGGATTAACTTTAGATACAGCTGAGCAACCGGCTGCAGATAGTTTAATTTTACTGGCTACTTACGGTGAAGACACGACGACTGCAGCATTGCGTTTTGGGGTCGATGCAACACGAGCAGTCAGTATTGATATGCTAACAGATTTTGAAAAACACCGTACTTTGATGCCATCGATTGCCACGGATAAAGTCTATATCGACCAAGCACATGCCATTTTTTCAGCCAATGATCATGGGGTGAGTGTGATTGATGAAAGTATGGGGTTTGTCGCGCAGCGTGTATTGGCCATGGTGATCAATCTGGCTTGTGATATTGCGCAACAGGGCATTGCGAAGGCAGCGGACATCGATAAAGCAGTGAAACTGGGTCTGGGTTACCCACATGGTCCCATTTCATGGGGTGACGTCCTTGGCGCACAGCGGATCCTGCTGATTTTGGAGCGCATTACCGCGAATACAGGTGATCCACGTTACCGTCCAAGCCCATGGTTGCAGCGTCGCGCCCGATTAAACTTGTCTTTGCTTCATACCTCAACAATTTAAAGGATTAATACAATGTTAAATGCCTATATTTACGATGGCCTGCGTACTCCATTTGGCCGTCATGCAGGTGCGTTATCCTCTATCCGTCCAGACAATCTGGCAGCGCATGTGATCAAGGCACTGGTAGAAAAAAATCACCTTCCAGCCAATGTCTTTGATGATGTGATTCTGGGCAATACCAATCAGGCTGGTGAAGACAGCCGTAATATTGCGCGTCATGCTACTTTGCTTGCCGGCCTGGATGTGAAAACCCCGGCACAAACTGTTAACCGTTTATGTGCTTCCGGTCTTGCTGCGGTGATCGATGCTGCACGTGCGATTACTTGTGGCGAAGGTGAGGTGATTCTGGCCGGTGGTGTGGAATCCATGTCTCGTGCGCCATTTGTATTTGCCAAGTCTGAAACGCCTTTCAGCCGTGATTTCAAAGTATTTGATTCAACCATTGGTGCCCGTTTCCCGAACCCCGCGATCGAAAAGCAGTTCGGTGATGACACGATGCCTAAAACTGGCGATAACGTTGCGGTGGAGTACGGCGTCACACGTGAAGATGCGGATCGTTTTGCCGCAGCTTCTCAAGCCAAATATGAAGCTGCCAAACAAGCAGGCTTTTTTGCGGGTGAGATCGTCGGGGTTGAGGTTGCTCAAGGTCGTAAATTGCCAGCAAAACTGGTGGAAACCGATGAACATCCACGTCCAAGTTCAGATTTTGCTGCCTTACAAAAGCTCAAGCCTTTATTTGAAGGTGGTGTGGTGACTGCGGGTAATGCATCAGGCGTCAATGACGGAGCAGCTGCCCTGATCATTGGTTCTGCTGCAGCTGAACAAAAACTGGGAATCAAACCGATTGCCAAAATCCTGTCTTCTGGTGCGGCAGGGATCGAACCGCGTATCATGGGCGCAGGACCTGTAGATGCAATTAAACTTGCGCTGAAACGTGCCAAGCTCACTTTGGATGACATGGACATCATTGAAATCAATGAAGCCTTTGCATCTCAAGTACTGGCCTGTCTCAAAGGTTTGGACGTGGCTTTTGATGATCCACGTGTCAATCCGAACGGCGGTGCCATTGCACTCGGTCATCCATTGGGTGCTTCCGGTGCGCGTCTGGCCTTAACGACAGCACGTGAATTACAGCGCAGCGGCAAAAAATATGCTGTAATCAGCCTGTGTATTGGTGTGGGACAGGGTCTCGCCATGGTGATTGAGCGCGTATAAAAGGGAAGAGATAATGGGTGCATTGGAAGGTATTCGCGTACTGGATTTAAGTCGCGTACTGGCAGGGCCATGGTGTGGTCAAATCCTGGCGGATTTAGGTGCCGAAGTGATTAAGGTGGAACGTCCTAAAACGGGTGATGATACTCGTTTATGGGGACCTCCATGGATGAAGAACGACCAGGGTGAAGATACGCAGGAAGCGGCGTATTACCAGTCTGCCAATCGTAATAAACTCTCGATTGCAATTGATATTGCTACACCGGAAGGTCAAAAATTAGTTTGGACGCTGGCCGCAGGCTCAGATGTTCTAATTGAGAACTACAAAGCCGGCTCACTGAAAAAGTACGGTCTGGATTATGACAGCTTAAAAGCGATTAATCCGAAATTAGTGTATTGCTCGATTACCGGATTTGGCCAAACCGGTCCACGTGCGCCAGAACCGGGTTATGATTTTATCATTCAGGGCATGGGTGGTTTGATGTCCGTTACGGGAGAGAAAGATGACCTTCCGGGCGGCGGGCCGCAAAAAGTGGGCGTGGCCTTTGCCGACCTGACGACCGGGCTGTATGCTACCATCGCCATTCAAGCAGCACTTTTGAACCGCACCATGACAGGTCTGGGTCAGTATATCGATATGGCGTTACTGGATGTACAGGTGGCGACTCTGGCCAATCAGGGCATGAATTATCTATCTTCGGGTAAAGTTCCTGGGCGTTATGGCAATGCACACGCCAATATTGTGCCTTATCAGGTGTTTAAAGCAGCCGATCAGGACTTTATTATTGCTTGTGGCAATGACAAACAATTCGTTGCGCTGTGTCAGGCCATTGGTTTGCCGGAGCTGCAGAATGATCCGCGTTTCTTAAGCAATGCGTTACGAATCCAGCATCGTCAAGAGATGGATAAATTACTCGGCACCCATTTTAAAACCAATTCTGCACGGCACTGGGTAGATGCGATTCACACGATAAAAGTTCCGGTGGGTTTAATCAACAATTTACAGCAAGCATTTGAGGAGCCTCAGGTGATTGCGCGCAATATGTTGGTTGATATGAAGCATCCGTTGAAGGAGAAGTTAACGGTGATTGGTTCACCCATTAAACTGTCACGCACCCCGGTGGAATATAAGAAAGCACCGCCAATGCTGGGTGAACATACTGATGAAATCTTAAGTGGCATTCTGGATGCAGAAAAGATTGCTGAACTTAGGCAGAGAGGTATCATCGGGTAATATTTAAATATTGGGCAAAGGAGATTCTGTCGAAGACTATCCTTTGCCCTAATTATAATAAATGAATTATAATTTCCGCAGTGCGGAACAAAGTATGCTTAATTAGGCAGGAATAATATGACGAATGACGTGATTGATTCAGAACAGACAGAAAATCTTTTGGCGCCATTACGTCATGAATTATTGAATCCGATTGAAGATATGCAGGATGAAAATGACCGTCAATATGTGACCGCATTAGCTAGAGGATTAGAATTATTACGTTGCTTTACACCCAAATATCAACATTTAGGTAATCAGGAATTGTCCCAGATGACAGGATTACCTAAAGCGACCATTACCCGCTTAACCCATACCCTTTCACGTTTAGGATATATTAAGCAAGTACCGAACTCGAATAAATTTCAATTGTCATCAGGGGTACTGTCTTTTGGCTATTCAATGCTTGCCAATGTTTCGATTCGTTCGATAGCCCATCCTCATATGCAGGAGCTAGCAGATTATGCTGGTGCAGCGGTTGCCATGGCCACACGTGATCGGCTGAATATGATTTATTTAGATGTGGTGCAGGGTAAAGGTAATGTAACAATGCGCCGTCCAGTCGGTACTTATTTGCCGATCCATTTAAGTGCCATGGGCAGGGCTTGTCTCGCTGCGATGCCTGCGGATGAGCGCGATTTTCTGTTAAATGCCATTCGGGAAAAGAATAAAGATGACTGGATTAAAATTAATCGAGAGTTAGACAAAGCATTTAAAGATTTCCAAGATTATGGCTGTTGTTTTTCGATTGGAGAATGGCAGAAAGATGTAAATTCAGTTGCTGTCCCCTTATTGCATGAACAACACGGACTTTTAGTATTCAATTGTGGTGGGCCAAGTTTTGTATTAAGCCGTGAGAAACTGGAAGAAGATATTGCACCAAGATTAATTCTGATGGTGAATAATATTAAAGCGGAAATTGGCTGAATGTCAGGCTTCTATGTATGTGGCATAACTCGCCCAATCAGCCATCAAATTTTTCCTTTTCTCAAGATAAGCTCCACGTAAGTAAGCTGCTTCTACTTCATCGGGTAGTTTATGTGCTAGTACATGCTCACAGACTTCACGAGGATAATCAGTTTTATCGGCTGACCAATCACGAAATGTTGAACGGAAACCATGTGTTGTAATCACTCGATTTTGTTTAGGATCAATATAGCCTAAGCCATTTTCTTTTAACTTTTGTTCGTGCATCCGCTTGATTAAGGTTGTTAAGGACATATCCGAAAGCATTTCGCCACTACGAGGAGCAGGGAAAATGAAGTCTTGAGGTTGAGTATATTCTTGAATTGATTCAAGCAAACTAATGGTTTGTTGGGATAGGGGAACACGGTGTTCTTTTTCTGCTTTCATCCTTTCTTTAGGAATGATCCAAACTTTATTCTTAAAATCAATTTCTTGCCATGTTGCACCAAAAACCTCGCCAGAACGACAGGCAGTTAAAATTACAAATTCTAGAGCTTTAGGTGAAATCCCTTTTTTCTGTCTCAGATGCTGGATAAACCCAGCAACTTGTTCGTAAGGTAAAGATGGATGAGGGCGTGATTCTTGCTTTAAGTTACCTAAGATTGGTTCTAGATTACCTTTCCATTCAGCAGGATTATCGCCAACAAAATATCCCATAGCCTTAGCATAATCAAAAATAGTTTCGATACGACCACGAATACGTTTAGCTGTTTCGTTCTTTTCAATCCAGATAGGTCTAAGAACTTCGGCAATATCAACTTTAGTAATTGTGCCAATACTGATATCACCTAGAGTTGGGTAGATATAGGTTTCTAATGTAGATGTCCATTGTCCGATATGCTTTTCATTTTTGAGTTCACGAGTTTTATTAGCAATAACGACTTTTGCACATTCAATGAATGTCTTGTTTCTAAGCTTTTGAATATGAAGCTTGTCGAGCTGTTCCTGTTTATGTGCAATTGGATCAACACCACTTCGTATTTGTAATCTTAATTCAGTGGCTTTAGCACGAGCTTCTGCTAAAGAAACTTCAGGGTAGGGACCAATACCAATATCACGGCGATGAGGTTTTAGCTTCCCATCTTTATCCAACCGTTTACCCACAACAGCACGCAAAATCCAGACACGGGAATTACCCTCGACATTTAGATATAAGCCATCAACACCGCCTACAGAATGTCGACCAGTCTTTTTGATTTTTGCTACACTGAGAGCAGATAGCTCTTTAGATTTCTTTGGCATATTATTTTTACCCCACAACCTACCCCTCATAAAATACTGGAAATGATTGGATTAGACAAGACGGTTTTGGATGATTAAATTATTAAGTATATGAAAAATAATTTATTTTAATATTGTGTTAGATTGCTTTGGACTGCTGTTAGACGGAACAGCAAGCATACCAACTACAAAGTGCGTCGGGTCAATGCCGTATTACAACACCCTGATCCAGATAAGCATTTTATGTTGGCGAATTTGGATTATTCGGTGGTTGGGGATGCTGATGTGCAGATATTAGAGTGTAAAACCGCAGGCGAGTATGGCGCCAAGCTGTGGCGAGATGGCGTGCCTTTATACGTCCTCTGTCAGGTACAACACCAACTGGCCGTGACAGGCAAGAAAGCAGCCCATATCTGTGTCTTACTCTGCGGACATGAAACCCGAATCTTTAAAGTCACACGTTCAGAATCCGTGATTCAGCACATCATCAATGCGGAGCGTTACTTCTGGGAATGTGTGGAAAAGGATGTACCACCTGAAGCCGATGCCAGTGAATCCGCAGCCAAAGCCTTGCAGTTGCTTTATCCAGAACATGTGCCACTGAGTACCACGGATCTATCTGAGGATGAACAAGCCAATCAACAGTTTGAGCACCTGCTTCAAGCGCGTAATCAAATCGAAAAGCATCAGGAACAGTTCGACCTCCTTAAACATCAGTTACAAGCCAAAATGCAAGATACGGAACGTGCCACCTTTAAAACAGGTTCGGTGACGTGGAAGAAGTCCAAAGACTCCATCAGCTTGGATGCAAAAGCCTTACTGCTACAGCATCCTGAATACCTGAATCAGTTTCCACAAACCAAGCAAGGTTCACGACGTTTCAACATCTATAGCGATGCTGATTGAAATAGATTTAGCCTAAGTTCAATTCACAAGAGAAGCACCCAAGCAACATCCGAGAATCCCATGCCTCAGCGCATGGGATTTTTTTTATGCAAATTTTATTTTAACCAAGCAACACATTTAAGCAGAAGAGGAAAATACCATGATTAAAGGTTTAGCTATTACACCGCCAATTCTTGGGCGGATCAGTATCGGCAAGGTTGTCGAAAAGAACGGGAAACGCATCCCTGAAAAGGATGACCAATTCACCATTACCAGCCAAATCCAAAACAAGGATAGTGGTTGGGTGAAACATCCATTGGATGAACAACTTCGAGCGAAAGCACCGAATCAAAAACTCAGAAGCATCCCAGTACGGATGATCTTTAATGATCCTGATTTGAATTTACGTGCTGAGTACACTCTATTTGATCGTCAAACGGGGAGGCCTATATGTATTGGCAATGGTGAAACTTGCCAATGCTTAACCCAACAAGGGGTAGAGCAGCATCCGTGTCCATCACCTGATCTATGTCCTTTGGCGCAAGGTGGCTTATGTAAGCCTTATGGTCGTCTATATGTGAACTTAGATGATTCAGATGAGTTTGGCACATTCATCTTTAGAACCACGGGCTTTAATAGTATTCGGACTTTAGCAGCACGACTACGTTATTACCATGCAGCCTCTAATGGCATTCTTTCATGTCTACCCCTACAACTGAACTTAAGGGGTAAGAGCACCACGCAAAGTTATCGTACCCCTGTGTACTACGTCGATCTTACATTAAGAGAGGGCATTCATTTACAAGACGCCTTGCATACCGCAAAAGAAATAGACCAGAAAAGTAAGCTGTGTGGATTTAATCAAGCGGCTTTAGACCAAACGGCCCTACATGGCTATGCCAATGCACAGTTTGAAGTCGATGGAGAGGAGGGAATTGATATTGTTGATGAGTTTTATGCTGAAAACTCACAACAGCAAGATCAGAAACAAGTTCATGATTTAACACAGGTTCAGAATATTCAGCAAGGCTTACAGCAGAGTGTTAGGTCTGTAAATTAAAAAAGGGAGATACTCTCTTTTTTTTCTTAATTTAAAGTAACTTATTTAGATATTAACTTTTTAAATCACGTTTTGGTGAATGGAAACCGTGATGGAGCAAGTTGGTTATGACGATTTTGAAAAATAGAGTCTATAAAATCAATCAATACCCGAACACGAGGGCTATGCCTTAAATCTTCATGATAAGTAAGCCATAGTGTCATTAACTCCATAGGATTTGGTGCATAAGGGGTAGCTATCAGCTACCCTTTAACTAAGCTTAAGCACGTTGAAGTTGATGCAAACGACTATAACGAACGAAATGTGGTCCCTCAAATTGCTTCCAGAATTCCGCATTAGTTTCACCAACAGCCATAACATCAAGGATATCTGCCGCTAGGTGGAAATATTTTTGACCTTCCGCAGTTACATTTAAATGTTGAACAACCGCATCTTCATTAATATATCGCTCATGCTGTAGATAACTACCATCAGCTTGCTTGAAAATAGAATACTCCAAAACATATGGTTCTTTTTCTTGAACTAAAGCTAATACGATATCTAAATAATTTTGAAAAATATCATCCATACCATCTTTGACTTTATATCGAAAGATTAAGTCAACTTGTTGTGTATGTGCCATAAGATAGCTCCATATGCAAATTACCAGAAAATTTAAAGGATTTAACTATTAAGATAATCTGTGGTTGACGTAATACTTGCATAAGCAAATGCTAAAGCTGCCATTAACGCTGCGTGAACTTGAGCAGCTTCCACAACTCGACCATTAAATTCGAGATCCATGGTCGTACAGGCGTCCTCTACAACAGTACATTGATAACCTAGATCTGAAGCAGCACGTGTCGTGGCATCAATACACATATGGCTCATTGCACCAATAATAGTTAATTGATCAACTCCTTCAGCTTTAAGTTTTTGATCTAATTCTGTTTGAAAAAATGAGTTTGGATAGTTTTTGGTTATTACACATTCATCATCAAGCGGAGAAACGGTATCAATGATTTCTACGCCAGTTGTATTTTTCACGAAGAAAGAAGCATTAGGATCAAGAAACTCATGACGAATATGGATGACAGGGATTGAATGTGTGCGTGCATATTCAATAACTTTCGCCGCATTATCTAAAGCTGCTTCAATATTTACTAATGGAAGTTTTCCTGTCGGTAGATATTCATTTTGTAAATCGACAACAATGACCGCTTGTTTGCTCATAATGTATTACTCAATTAAATTTCGAATTCATCTTGACAAAAAGGTAGTGATCTATGAATAGTCGTGAATGACAAAATGATGGTGGATAACGACATATGAAGAAAATGATAGAAATAGCAATCCTTCACTATCCTGAAGCCCAGAGGTGGTCCCACATGTTTGAACAACTAAAAGCGTATTTATAAGTGATATTCCGCTCTAGTTAAGCCACCTTG
>NZ_NOZT01000053.1:0-23563 GCF_002412355.1 Acinetobacter sp. YT-02 | reverse complement strand
TGATGCCAGGCACGAAGTGTTTCAGGAGTACAACCAATCTTAGGCGCAATTGCTGTGATTGCAGCCCAAGTAGATGGATAATCTTTTTCAGACTCAATCAATAATTGAACCGCTCTATCTCTGATTTCTGGGGTATATTTTAATTTTGTTATCGGGATAGTCTCTCAGAATATTGACTCTCCGACAAACCTGGTACGGTTCAGCTCACCACTCCAATCAGAGACGTTGAATGGTGGATTAGCAATGATGTAATCCGCTTTAAGGTCTTTGTGTGCATCATTGAGGAATGAACCCTCGGAGTTCCATTTCACATGCTCTAAGTTAATGCCACGAATGGCAAGGTTCATCTTAGCGAGTCGCCATGTTGTTTGATTGCTCTCTTGACCATAGATCGAGATGTCATCGACTAAGCCTTGATGCGACTCTACAAACTTCTCAGACTGTACGAACATGCCACCTGAACCACAGCAAGGATCGAATACACGTCCTTTGTATGGCTCAAGCATTTCTACCAATAAACTCACGATAGATTTAGGCGTATAGAACTGTCCACCTTGTTTACCTTCAGCTAAGGCGAACTCACCAAGGAAGTATTCAAACACGTGTCCTAGAACGTCAGCAGAGCGAGATTTGGCATCACCTAATGTAATGTTACCAATAAGGTCTATCAGCTCACCTAAGCTCGTTGGATCGAGATTCTGACGTGCATAGACCTTAGGAAGTACCCCTTTCAGTTGAGGGTTCTCATTCTCAATGGCTTCCATTGCATCATCTACGATCTTACCAATGGTGACTTGCTTTGCTTGGTTTAAGAGGTATGACTAACGTGCAATCTCAGTAACGAAGAATACGTTGTATGCAGTGTATTCATCACGATCTTCAGGATCAGCTCCTGCAAAAATCACCCTCACCTTCAACCAACAGGTTGTAATGAGCTTCAAATGAATCAGAGATGTACTTGAGGAAGATTAAACCAAGGACAACATGCTTGCACTCTGCAGCATCAATGTTCTTACGAATTTTGTCTGCTGCTTTCCAAAGAATGACATCTATAGGTTCTTGTTTGGTTTGCTTTGGAGTACGAGCCATGGAATTACCCTTTAATGAATAACTTATCTAATTTTAGTTAAGCCAATAGTACCCACTAATACGCTCGTGCGAAAGTATTGATACGTCATTTCTTGTCGTACAATTTAAGTATTAAAAAAGTGTAGCAAGTTGCTACACTTTTCAGACTAATCACAAACCCCACTTTAGCGATCGTTAAAGTGGGGGCATTTTCTAAACTTACATCACTAATTCATTGTTATTTACTTTTAAGCATATTGATGTCTAAAAAATACAATAAAAATTAACTTCGATAAGTGAAAGCGATTTTATTCAAGTTTTGTACTGTAACTGACAGTAAACATTGCTGCGTTACTTGCATAACAGTGACCGTGTAATTATTTTGCAACGGCAAAATTCGTTCAACAGTCTCCTTATCGGGATAATATAGATGCGTGACACGTTCATGAATGATATTGAGATCAATCGCTTTGTCTATTTTACGTATAAGATGATTTTTAGGAATAAGCTCTTCTAGCGTAACCATATCAATTTCAGTTTGGGTGGTATAATTTTTCGCATGTGATAATTATAAAAAGTCTCACGTAAGTGTGAGAATTTTATGAGCAAACTGAAAAGTGTAGCAAGTTGCTACACTTTTTCACTTTTCTGAATAAGCTGTTTTAAAAAATCTTCTAGTTGTAAAAGACTAGCTTCATCAATTTCTGAAATTTTAAGAGAGATCTTGAGCTGTTTTTGATTCAGTTTGATATTTCCAGCAACCTTACCATCATATTCGATTTTTCTTACCACTGATGTCGTGGTTACTTTTTCTGGATCCTGACTCAATAGTTTTTCAGCATAAGAAGTAACTTTGCTTTGCTCCAGTTTTTTTTCTTTTAATTTCTCCCAAGCACCGAGTAAAGCTGTTTCTGCCTCCGAAAGTTGCTCTATATGATCCGACAAAAATTTCTTGAACGCTGTTGCAGCAGTACGGCCGACTAGACCTGGCTCCAAATCCAGGTCATTCAACATTGCTTTAGGCAGCTTTTCATACGACAGATATTTGTACATATCTTCGCGATTTAAACCCAATGAATTAGCTAAACGTTGCTTGTTCTTCTTCAACTTTTCATCAAGTGAGTTCAAGCCAATAAAAATTTCATAATCTGTCAGATCTTGACGCTTTAAATTTTCAGCTAGGGTTAACAAAGATGCTTCTTCATTATTAGCGTCAATGATAATGGCTTCAATCACCGACTTGCCGAGTAACTGATGCGCCCGTAAGCGTCGCTCGCCTGCAATCAGTTCATATTGCAGATTATCAAGTTTGCGCACTGTAATGGGCTGCAAAAGGCCGATTTCATTAATAGAATCCGCCAGTGCTTTTAATTCAGAATCTTCAAATACTTTACGCGGTTGGTTGGGACTGCGACTGATATCCTCAATAGGAACATTACGTCTAAATTCTTTTAGCTCTTTAATATTGTCTTTCTGTGCTTGCTGATGTTTTTCTGTATTTTGTTTCAATTTTTGAGCTAAAAGCTCTTTAGTGCTTGCCATAATACTCTCAGGTTTAAACTTTCGCTACAATTTCATAAGCAAGGCTTTCAAAAGCCTTACGTACTTTTGAATTTTTTTCTACTTTCAAAAGTGGCTGTTGCAGAATTGCTGCTTGATTAACTTTAGTACTTTGAGGAATGGTAGTTTCTAAAATTTTGCCTACCTGTTTTAAAGCTTCATCCCGAATCAGTTTACAAACATTTTGACGTTCATCATGTTTAATCAGTAAAGCACCTAAAAGCTCTAAATCTGGATTAATACGTTTTATCTTTTCAAGATGGTTCAAAAGATCTGTTACCCCATACAGTCCATATTGAGAACCAGATTCGATTGGGATAATGACATGTGTTGAGGATGCTAAGGCATTACTGGTTAATAATTTAAGACTAGGTGGACAATCAATTAATATGAAGTCGTAAAGATCTTTTAACAGTTCTAGCTTTATGCTTAATTCTTCTGAAGGACGAGGAGCTTCTTCTTTGAGCTGGTCTTCTGTTTTTCCTAAATTTAATGAGCCATAAATTAATGATACTTTTTCAAAATTTGTTTCTTCTTGTAATGCATCAGCTAATAATGAAATATCACCAACAAGTAATTCTGCTGAAGTAACAACAATTTCGCTTGGATGTTGGATCCCAATGTGTAAACTTGCGTTTGCTTGAGGATCTAAATCAATGACTAAAACTTTATTGCCAAGATTGGCAAGTTCAGATGCTAGATGTACAACGGTCGTTGTTTTGCCACATCCACCTTTGTGGTTAGCAACCGTAATAATTTTTGCAGACATACGTGTCAGATGCTTCCGTATTTGAATGTTTAATAATATAAATAACTTTCACTCATCATACTATAGTTTTTAAATTTATAAATCTTATTTGTTTAGGTCTAAAACAATTTAAAAAACTAATTTTTAAACAAGCTAGCTTAATTAATAATTAGTATAATTATTTATTTAGCTAATTAATAATTAAGACTGTTTTTTTACTATATAAAACAAATGCTTATAAGTTTAAAAGTGGAGGGCTTGTCACCGTAAAGTGGAAGGTTTGTCACTCAAAGGTGGAAGGTCTGTCACTCAAAGGTGGAAAGTCTGTCACTCAAAGGTGGAAGGTCTGTCACCGTAAAGTGGAAGGTCTGTCACAAGAGTGGAAGGTTTGTCACTACTATTTTTAAAAAGGTTATATATTTACAAAAAATCCTTCAAAAATAAATACTTAATTTGTTGATAAAGTTGGATAAACAATCTTTAAAGGTGGAAGGTTTGTCACTATGTGTTGCCACCCTGTGGATAATTTTTTTTTATTGGATATTTCCTGATGATTATCTATTCATTTATACCTTTCACATCTAATGAAAGGTGGAAGCCTTGTCACATCTAGGTATCTATCTGACATAGCATACCTAAATTTGGAAGAAATAAGTGAAAATAGGTATTTTGAACTGTTAGTTTAGGGCTAAAGGTGGAAGGTCTGTCACTATCTGGTGGAAATAATATATTTTATTCCACTTTAAGGACAATAAATCGTCAAAAATGCATAATTCTGATGACAAGCCTTCCACTCTTAGATTCTTGTGGTGAAAGTCTTGAAAGTTTTTCCACTTTTGTATATAAAAATAGAATTAAATATATAAATATCACGGTTATGACAGAATCAGAATCATTGCAAGAAGAATTGAATCATATTCCTTACTGTATAGGCAATATTCGTCATAATGGCGTTGTTAGCACTAGTAACCGCTTAATTCGCCCAATTGAGTTATCAGCCAATGAATATAAGGCGCTCCTATATGCAATGGCTGTTGCAAATTATAGTGAGAAAAATAGGGTAAATGGTGAAATCACAGAACAAACCTATATTTATCTGTATAAGGATGATTTGGCAGATTTACTAGGATTGAATAAACGCAATTCGATTAATGTTGCAATAGACCGGATTTATAAAGAACTTTCATCTAGGGTGGCTCATTTTATTATTGAGGAACCTACTGATGATGGTAAGAGAAAGACTAAAAAAGTACATTCTGTCGTTCCTATTATCCGTGAGTTAAGATGGGAAGATGATTCTAAAAATGCCATTCAGATTCGTTTTACCAGTGAGGTGTTACCGTATTTCACGCAGTTGGCTGGGGGGAATTTCACCACCTATCAATTGAAACATCTGTTTGCCTTGGATTCTGTTGCTAGTATGAGTCTTTATACGTATTTCATTAAAAATGAATTCAAGTACGCAAGCCAAAAGAGTTATGAAGTCCCAATGCTTTTAGAAAACTTGAAAGCTCTGATTGATATTAATGAAACTAAATATGATCGCTGGGTAGATTTTAGACGCTATGTATTAGATAAAATAGTTGCAGAAATTAACGAAAATACAGATCTACAACTAGAGTATGAAACCATAAAAAAAGGGCGCCCAATTGTGGGTGTGAATTTTAAACTGCATCAGCGTATTACTGATAAAACACTAAATGAAACTGCTGTAATTGAAAAAATTTATCTTGATGTTCCATTTGAAGATAATGCATTAGTAAAAGAATTGGGGGCAAAATTCGATACGAATGTACGTTCCTGGTACATTTTTAATAATGATGAAAAGTATTCGCAGTTCAAGAAGTGGTTTAAAAAAGTTGGTTGTCTCACAGACTCTCAAGCAAATATAGTTATTAATGACACTTTATTTCAAATGGATTTTGCTGAAGTTGGTATGGGGTTGAATGACTTTAAACGTAATATGAAGCATAAACTTAAAAATAATCCGGAATTTGTACAAAGTATTCGTGATAGGCTGAATGATATTTTTGGTAAAGAGCTTGTCTAAGAAAAAGTGTAGCAACTTGCTACACTTTTTTTAATGTATCACTGAAGAATTCAAGATCTAAGCAAAATTGGATACAAAAGATCTCTTTCATAAATCAAAAAACGATCTTCTTTTTGGTTAATATTTGCACTCCGGATTTCTTGGCATTCGTGCATAATCTGCGGATGAAATACATCGATTCAAACCAGCTTTCTGATCCTCAGTTCAAGCGATACACAGGCATCTCATGGTCAACTTTCTATTTGATGGTTGAGCAATTGCAGAAGCATGTCTCTGCCAAAGGCAGACCGCCCAAGTTAAGCCTGGAGCATCAGGTTCTGCTCTGTCTGAGCTATTGGCGGGAATACCGAACCTTATTTCACGTTGCGACGAGTTACGGGGTTTCAGAGCCCACAGCCTCAAGAATTGTCCGTCATGTTGAAGACTGCCTGATTCGGTCCAATCTGTTTAATTTACCCAAAGATTTACCCGAGGGCGAAGGCATCGACTGGAATGTTGTGATCGTGGATGCCACGGAAATTCCAATCCAAAGGCCTAAAAAAACAGAAGAAAAGCTATAGCGGCAAGAAAAAGACCTATACCTTTAAAGTACAGGCCATGATTCACTACAAAACTCAGCAAATTCTGAGTTTATGTACCAGTCGCGGTGCAGTGCATGATTTCGAGTTGTTCAAACGCAATTTAAACCAGATTCCTTTTGGGGCTTTTATCCTTGCAGATAAAGGCTATCAGGGGATTTGTGTGTTGTATCCGAATAGCCTGTTGCCATTAAAAGCCAAAAGACACTGTAAATTGGATCCTGAATTGAAAATCTATAATCAAGAAATCAATAAAAGAAGAATCGGAATTGAGCATGTATTTGGCAGCCTGAAAACCTTCAAAATCCTTGCTGAGCGTTATCGAAATAGAGGTAAAAGGCTTGGTTTGAGATTCAATTTAATCGCTGGAATCTACAACTGGAACTGAGCAAAAAATGATTTATGAAAGAGGTCTAAAATATCTGTCGTGTATAGCTGAATGAAAAATAGTTAAACGAATAGATTATTTTTTTGATTTTTCATTTTGGTTATTCCTCATATATTTTTGGAGAAAAAAGTTTTTCAGTGCTCAAAAAATGGTGTGGTTAAAGGGTAAAGATCAACCAAGTTTTAAGTATATAGGTGAATTTAGATAAAAAATTACTAAATACTTTTATAGCCTTTATATAAAGCGGCGGATCATGAATAATATTAAAATAGCCTAAGCTTATTAGCTTTGTTGTAAAAATTTACTCTGAGATGCTTCTTAAGCTAGGTATTTGATGCTGTTGCGTATAGCCACAAATAATAAGCTAAAGACCGTTTTAGCTAAAGATGATGACGATCAACTTGGCGATACCATTGATTTGTAAGTGTCCTCTAAACTCTATGCCAATCTTTTAATTTGGATCACTTTGTATGTCGGCAGCTTTTGCAGTACACCATTTAAATAGGCATACAGATCTAGACCATTCAACTTTGCTGACTAGATCAATGTCATGATGTTCGCAGCTCGCTGACCATCGCGCAGTGATCCAACAAACAACCAGTTCTTAGACTTAAAGTCCATGGGTGCATTTGGTTCTCCACCAAATCATTGTAAAAAGATAGATTACCATCATCTGAATAGCGGCTTAAGGCTTGCCAGCGCTTTAGAGTGTAATTGATTGCCTTAGCGGTGGTAGAACTTGATGGCACTGTCAGATGATGTTGGTTGAGCCATTCATATAGTTGTTGCATCACTGGTTGACTATGCCGTTGCCGGTATTCGCAGCGTTGTTGCGTTGTACCGTCGGTCTTGTGCCTTAACTCTGCTTCTATCGCATACAATTTCTGAATCAGCACCAGTGCCTGTTCAGCAGTCTGACTTTTCCCAGTGATATGCAGTTCATGGAATTTTCGACATGCATGTGCCATGCAACCTACTTCAATGATCTGACCTGATTTGAAACGTGCTTTATAAACACTGTAATCATCACAGACCAGATGTCCCTGCCAGCCATTCAGGAATTCTTCTGCATGCAGACCTGAACGGTTTCTTGAAAGTCATAGATCACCCCTTACTGCAGCACCACCTGTTTTAAGGCATTGACCAGAGGTTCAAGTGTCTACACCACAGCGACCAATACAATCTAACCAGCCCGATATTGGCTAGAGTCACCAACATAAAATACACTAAATAACATAACTGTTATATTAGTAAACTATATATATAACAGTAATATAGAGTTTTTATTTTGCGTGGTGTAATTTAAGGTAGGGTGAGGTAATTTGATTTTTGGTCACTAATTTATTGTGATAATCAACAATAATAACCAACATGAATATTCTTAATCTAAAGGTATTTTACTGACTGGTATAATTTTATGGTGAGAGGGGGTTGCCTGGGGCTACGGTTTCTGTTTTGCTTTTTGACGTAACACGTACAAATATAAGCTTTCTACTTTTTCACGTGCCTATGGTGTGGTACGCAAGAATCGCAATGATGATTTAACACTCGGATCTATGCAAAAACATCTAATTTCAATTTTACGACTTAAACTGAACTGTACCGGGTTTGTCGGAGACTTTTTTATTTAAGTTAGGCCACCTAGCTTAACGGGTTAGTCTTATCATAGTAGACCAATAAATAATCTCTTAGATAGGCTGTCTGATGTTTTTAAAATGCCATAACGCCCGGAGCTTTTTTTCCAAATTCGTTTAATTTATTCAGCATGATGCAAATCATGTAGATCTCGCTTAGTTTGATGTTCCCTTACGAAGCGAAGCTTCCCATCAACTAGATCTAGGGGAAATACCCCCATTTTTAATTAAATTAATAGGTAGAAGCTGCGATCGGAAAAAATCTTACAAATTGCCTCAACGCCATATAGGTCTTTATTGTTATGGATGAAATCCAGCATTTTTGTGTGGGCGTTCGAGCTCCACCTGGGCGAAAAAAGTGGCTGTTTTAAGGAGAATTTCATTCGCACGTTTCACTTCTTTATTTTCACGTTCGGGCTGTATAATACGTTCTTGATATGGAAGTTGCTGTACTTTAATTGAATTTTGTTGATCTAAATATTTTTGATACAAAACTAGCTTTGTTGCACAAACCTATCTGTAACGGCTTTTCAGCGATATAATTTTCAAATGATGAAGCATACACACAAAATCTACCGCACAACCAATTGGCCCGCATATAACCGAGCACTCATGAGTCGCGGAAATATTGCCATTTGGTTTGATCCTGCTACGCAATGGTATGCGCCATCAAAAGGCAAACAAGGGCGAAATCAAACCTACTCCGACGCAGCCATCCAATGCTGCTTAATGATTAAATCCTTATTCCGTCTGTCTTTACGTATGGTCACTGGCTTTGTGCAAAGTCTGATTAAACTTTGCGGATTAAATTGGATAGCTCCAGATTACACCACGCTTTGTAGAAGACAAAAGCATATTGATATTGTAATCAGCTACCAAAAAAGTAGCGATGGGCTGCATCTACTCATGGACTCTACAGGCATGAACTTTCTAGGTGAGGGCGAATGGAAACGAAAGAAACATGGACCTGAATATCGTCGCCAATGGCGTAAACTACATATTGGTATAGATGCTAAAACCCTACAAATACGCGCTATTCAGCTCACAACCAATAATGTCAGTGATTCACAGGTGCTTGGTGATTTACTTAATCAGATTCCACAAGATGAGCGGATTGATTCTGTTTATACCGATGGAGCTTATGACACCAAGCAATGCCGTCAGGTCATTGCAGATCGGCAAGCGCATGCGGTGATTCCACCTAGAAAAAATGCGAAACTATGGAAAGATACAAAGAGTAGCTCGCTAGAGCGAAACGAATGACTTCGAACAGTTACACGTTTAGGCAGGACACTCTGGAAAAAATGGTCAGGCTATCATCGGCGAAGTTTGGTTGAAACTAAGATGCATTGCATCAAATTATTAGGAGATAAGCTCAGTGCAAGGAGTTTTGATAGCCAAGTGAATGAGATCCATGCACGTGTAGGAGTCCTTAACAGATTTACGGAATTAGGTCGACCACTTACCCAAGTTACGCCTTAAATTTGGCTCAATTAGGGGCGCTTTGCATTTCAAATCTTTGTGCAACAAAGCCCATCTGGGATGAGCATCAGTTGAGCATTTAATCCTGCCGCGATAATTTCTAAGGTCTCTAATCGTGGATTGCCCTGACTTTCCAGTTTTTGGTACTGCTGTCTTGAAATGCCTGTACGGGATTGCATATCAACTTGCTTTAAGCCCAATAGGGTTCGTCTTTTTTTGATTTGTTGAAGTAAAGACTTATTCAATGTAGACATATTTGTTGCTTTTAGGTGTTGTAAGCAACATATTAGTTTCTTTTTTATAAAGTAATTATACAAAATTATTTATATGCATTAATTTCTTTAAAGTTTAGCCCGAAGACCTTCCACCAATTGTAAAACAGAGGCCAATCCCTGAGGGTTCTGAATCTGTTCTATTGGTATGCCACTCATCAATTTATTGGGTGATTTCATAAAATGCTGCATCCAAGCTGTATCCCCACCTGTTAGAGCATCTAGGGATGTGGTAATACGGATTAAAGTGAGGGCGATTTCTCCCTGTTTTGAAGTGGGATCTAATTCAAGAGAGGTTAAATTTTTCATTGAATCTATATTCAGTATTAAGGCTAGTTGATCCTGTGCAAGACCGAGTCGTTCAGCAGCAGCTAAAACTGCCTTAGCTAATATCATTTTCTGTTTTGCAGTTTTTTCTGATGTTGTACGCATGACCGACCCCTGTTTCAGACGCTGCTAATGCATAGAGTTTATACTATTTAATTATCATTGATCAGAAATCCAATTTTTACTAAAGATATTAAATTTGACTTTAGATAAGGAAATAACGGTTAAATTTTTAACAGCATATTGTGATTTCCAGTCCTGCAACTTGGAGTTCAAGAGATCGAGGTCTGCCAATACACGCTAGATGTAAACAGAATTTAAAAGCTGCCAGTGCTTTAGCGTCTTTTGTTGAGTAAAGCTGGAGACGAACATAATCTTCTTGAGTCGTAGGATGCTCTGTTGTGCTCGATTTAGCCAGCTTCAGTAATAAAGGTTGTTTCTTTTTATCTAACAATTGTACCAAGTCTTGTCCAAGCAAATGCCAAAATTGATGGGGAAACAGGTCTTTTACCTTAGAATAAAATGATTCCAATTGATCGATTTTATTCCATCGATAATGAATGCCGGTATGCGAAACCGTAACACGATTTAAAAATGTCTCAAGCACCGCTTTTATTTGATCTGGTTTTTTTTCAAAGATATTTTGAATATTTTGAAAGAAATAGTTCCTTGCCGTGCGCTCTTCAACCGTATCAATCATTGCGGGTTTCAAAGGGTTATTCAGATGATTTGTGTTGTTGAGATCAAATAACCTTGGGTTGTTTTTTTGAGACTTGAGCTGGCCTAGTTGTTTTGCATTTTCATACCAGTAGTTAACCAGTTCTACAGGTAAACACATTTCCTCTGAGACCAGATCTGGATCATTATGAATTTCCAGTAAATTTAGGCATTTAAAAAACCATGCAAATGAAACTTTAGATTCTTTTGTTCCCGCGAAATATTTAAAAAAGTCATGAGGCGGAGTGTTACAAGAAACCTCATCTAGAATGTCTTCTACGTTACTTTTTAACCAGTCAGTTTGATTGTTGAGTAACTGCTGACTTAAATGGACAGAATGTTTTTCGAAATTGAATGGAGCAGAATCTTTTACTGTGTTTAAAAATTTGAAAGAAGGTAGGTAGCCCATCATCTTTTTTGCCAATTGATTATCGATGTCTGGGTGATATTGCAGTATTTTATGTCCAGCGATCAGGTAGCTTAGATGAATATAGCTTTTAAAGGTTTCCGTAGGGTCAATGTGGCCCAGTAAATGAGCAATCATAAACCAATGATTTTGACCATGCGTATTACGGAGTAACTCTGTCCGAATGGACTGATATTCTTCTTCAGAATAATCCGTCAGATTCTTGACCAGTGGAGCATAATCGCAGTTGAGCAGAACGGATAAGTGATTGGCAGCCGTGTGTCGAAATGAGTGAAAAGAATAATCATGATGCTTGAAAAGCTCATTCATAATCATTCTGAAAGGTGTCGTCACCGTATGCTTGTTAAGCTTGCTATTTTCATTCCAATTTCGGAATAAGTATAAGTTTTGCTGATTGAGTAGACGTTGCTCAACCACGTAGCTATGGAATAAGTGATATTCATCAGCTTTTAATAAGCAATACACGGGGACTTTGCGTTCAGCACTATCTGTTTTAAGTTGATGTAAGTTTCCTTTCTTTTTTGAGCCGTAGGGCTGAATCCATACTGATAGGCAGCTCAAGCCCTCGAGATCCCGCACACGCAAGCCTAGAATTTCATTAATACGCATACCGGTACGGTAAGCTAATATATAGATGATTTTTAATGTCTTATATATATTTTCTTGACTATTGGTACCTGAAAATAGGGCATCTAACTTGTTCATGAAAGCTTGATAAGTTATAGGACCAATGATACGTGCTCTCGGCCTGTTTTGTATGGCAATTGACTCTAATTCGAGAGGCTCAGCTTCAAAAACCGTTTGTTGAAAGCTATGGAAGCGCTTCAACATCCTGACGGTCTGACCACTGGATTTTTTAAACTCAGGTTGGCCTGCTTCATCTGCGAGTCGGGTATTCGTGATGATTTGTGGGTAGATCTTCGCTAGGTTCGTATTCAGATCATCTTCGCTATCTAGATATTGTAAAGAGTGAGTTAGCCATGGCTCGGCAATACGCGAATAATAAGTGTAAATCGAACCGTCTTTTAAACGCTTATTCTGCTGAAATGATTTTTGAAATTGGTTTACGCAAAAATTAAAACGTTCAGCCAGAGGCTGAATCTGTTCTAATTCTGGTTTATAAAGGCTGATGAGCCATAAGGCGACACGTTTACTATACTCATTAAATTTATTAGTATTTTCAATGCAATATTTAATGATTAATGCATCGATACTTTGATCAGTTTGTGATGTACGAATCAGTTGTAAAAGGTCTTTGTGAATCTTTATAACATCATCTAAGGCTTGCTGAATGTCATCATTAGAGGGGGATTGACCCACAATAGATGGTGATTTTTCTACAGCTGAATCAGTAAGAGTGTCCTGCTGATATTTAAATTTTGGATGAAGAAATCTTTCAAATTCTATTTCTGATAAGCCACAGGTTACAGTATTTTCAATGAGACATTGTGAGAGAGCAGGATCAATGTCAACTTTCGGGAGTTGCATCCAGTTAAAGTTGGCGTAGTCGCGTAACAATTTATAACTTTTGAGATTAAATGGTAACTTAATCTTATTAAAAATAAGCTCCAGATAATCTTCAACGTTCCGATTTACTGTGCGAATATTTCTGCTATTAAAATGAATTAACCACAAGCGGGTAATTTGATCCGGAATAAAATTACGCGATTTACGAATGGTTTTTTCATCAATAAATAGATCTCCATAAGAAGGGGAGAGCGGTTCTAAAAATATAATGTTCAGATCTTCGATCTTTCTGATTTTTGCCGGATCTTTTAAATGCTCAAGCAAAGCTTCTAAAGAAGCTTTTTGATTCAAGCCTGAGTAAAGCATGGCAGAAATTACAATATTCCCAATAATCTCATCATCAGAAAATGTCAGGTTATCTTTCGCTAGAATCCAGTAGTCCCAAAGCTTATCAATAATTTCATCAATCTGATGCCCCTTCTCGATCCAGTCCATGGTAAAAACCGGCTGATCACGCTGCATCTCAAATGTCAGATTCGGTAGGGGCAAAGTCTCACGACGATTTAAATTGATTTTTTTAATATATGACCGAAAAAATTCATGCGCATATTTTTTCCATGCCAGGCCTGGAGCTTTGCTTTTAATAAACTCATAAATTTCCGGATAGAAGGATTCAAGATGCTCTTTTTGTTCCAATTTTTGTGCTTGGAAATATTGAATTAGCTCCTTTTCTACATCTGCTCGAAGCTGTTTTTCCTGATCGAGTCGGTCTTGTTTTCTACGTGCTTCGGCATATAGTGTTCGAGTTTGCTTAGTATGTTTATTGAGTGAGGACATCGAGTTCAATACCGGTAATTTGAAAATGATCTTTCATTTGTTCAAGAACATGGGCAATGCTTGAATATTGTGAAATAGATAAGCTCGAATAAGGATGAGCAGCTTCTTGCTGCATCGGTTCATGACCGAATAAAGCTAAAATTTCAATTTCGCTAATTTTATGGCTGAGAAACGCACGGGCAGTATGCCGGTGCCAGTTTTCATGGTGCAAACCTAACTCAGGATTAAATTTTTTTATAATCGATGGCCTTAAGGGGTGCCATTGACCATCCTGAAAGATATTTAACAGTGGGAGTTTGCTCTCTAAAATTTGTTGAATATGTTGTGGAATTTCTGGCTGACTAGGAGCAATTTGAGTTTTAAAATAATGTAAAAAATCTATGAATTTCTGGAGTTCTTGTGCGACAAAATGACCCAGTGGAATTAAACGTCCATAGCCTTGACGCCCACCCACCTCTTTATCAGAAACCATGCATATTTTTCTTTTCAGGTTAAAGCTTTTTAAAAAACCTGGAAATTCAGCAACGGGTCGTGCAGCAGTAAAGAGCAACAAGAAATGCCACATCCACAGATTGTAATGATTGAAAATTGCTATCCAGTCACCTTCTTTTTGTGAAATTATCCTGGATTTGAGTGTGGCAAAGGTATTTTGAATTACATTTGAAGTTGGTGCTTTGCGGCTCCCAAAGTTTTTTTCTTTACTATAATTGATGCTGTGATAGTCATCGGATAACGACTCACACAGCTCTTTTAAAATTGAGACATACTCTGTCTGTAAAGCCAGAATATTCTGATGGCAATAAGAAGTAGAAGAAGACTTATTTGCATCAATACCGGTGAGGAGGTCGGCAAGCTGTTTATTTCCAGTGCGTTGCAAAATAGTCTGATGTAAAAGAGAGCTAATTCTTATTAATGATAATTTTGGAATATAAAGTTTGGCTCTCAGCTGTTTCAAATGTTGCTTAAGGTCCTCTTCTGTAACGGTGTTACCATCTCGTAGCGAAGCTATAAATGAATTTGGAATTGGAATATCCAGATAGACAGTTTGGTTGAGCAAGCCATCTGGATATGCAAAATCCTTATTTTCAAAAATTGAAAATTTACTTCTCAGGAAATATTGCCCATTGCTTTGCTTGATCTGTTGGCGAGCATTTAAATTTTTAGCACGTTTACTTTGTAGCCGTAGCCACTCCTGAATTTTATTTCCGGTCAGAAATGACAGCATCAGGATCAAGGATACCTTCTTTTTTTTAGCTTCTTTATCCTTGTCGTTAGAGTCCTCTTCAATTTCAGCAATGTAATTTTTATATAGTTCAGTAAGTAGAGCACTTATACTTGTGATATTAGGAAAGAGGCTGCTGTATGGCAGCAAATGTTCTTTTCGTTGAATATGCTTGGCAACCAGAGGCAGCACGTAGCTCTGGCTGGATTCTGAATATGCAGCAAGGGGGGTAACGATGGTTGGGTCTACAAGTATTTGACGTGTATCTTGGTCATCTAATTGTTTTTCTATATTGAGAGCTTTAGATTTTTGCCCTTTTTTAATTTCTGAACTTTCTACAATCAGCTGATCTTCGTCTAAAAAATCATGTTGCAGTTGCGTCTCGATGCTAGCTTTGGCAATTTTTGCCTTATTTTCCAAAACATAATTAAAGGTGATGCGGATCACTTTTAGCAGGTTTTGCATGAAATCATTAGACGGCTCTTTATCACTATTTTTATCAATGACATCATTCAGATACTGAACGAATTCCGCTAAAGAAAGTTTAGTGTTTTGAAGATGCTTCTCCCAAAGAAGCATATATTCAGGAGTATTTTGATATTTTTTTTCGGAACTCAGAACCCGATTGGCGGTACGGAAGCGCTGGAATAAACGTTTTACAGTGTTGAAATGTTCAGTGTGATCCTCTTTAAAAAGTTCAGTGTGATCCTCTTTAAAAAGTTCAGTGTGAACCTCTTTAAAAAGTTTAGGTTTAATGTTTGGAAGTGCAATTAAATATATTGCTGCTTTTAAGACCAGGATATTCCAGATTAAAGCATTTTCTTCTGACTCTGCTAATTGTGCAATTGAGTTCACATACCAAGTGACTGGTGTTGCGCTAACAGTATGTTTTCGAGAGGAGACCAAGGCAGCTGGTCTAACAACAACAGAATTGGTTTCTAGATCAAAATCTAATAGATCGAGATTCAGCCCTTCCAGACATTGATCAGTTGGGTGTGAAGTCAGTAAATCAGCAACATATTGAATATGTTCGGTACGTTGGAGTTGCTCATCACCAAAGAGTTTTTCCAGTGTCTGTTTTAATGATGCCCGCGGAATATCAGCAGTATTTTGACGGCTTGAGTTAGATTCTGACATTATGCTTTCCATAGCTGATCTGGTGTGAGAACGAAGTTCACATTGTTTAAAAGCTGTTGAACAACTTCACTGGTTTGTTGCAGTTGATCAAGCACACTCTGTCTTTTTAGATTTATAACTTTATTGCGATAATTCAGCTGATTTCGTGTATATGACAGCATTTTTGCAAGCAGATCCAAGCTTATAGTACAGTGGGGCTTGAAAGAGTTTTCCTTGTTTAAAGCCAGGATAACTTCAGATGAAATATAAGTATTGATCAGCGATTGCATTTTTGCAGGGTTCATTCGATCCAGATCATGATGATAAGAGGACAGAAATTTCATGAATTCCAAACTTGTCTCTTTTTTTAATAGCTCAATTTTGTCCTCATCTTGAGGAAAAGCATGGATGAGTAAGTTGATATTCTTAGGTGTGTTCTTAGACCAATATAAGTGCCACTGACAGGCATTCGCGATGGTATAGCCAGATCTATTTGGATCTTTCCAAACGCGGATTTCAGGGTAAGAAGTTAATATTGATAGATCAGCTTTTAAGGATTTGAAAGCCTCTTGATAGCAAAGATAAATTCCAGAAAAATTAGGATGTATACTGATTTGGATTTTATTAAAATTTTTGCACAACAATTTTTTAGGTGTACCAAATTCTTCATTGAAATCAAAAGTCGTTTCCATAGTCCTCCATAAGTGTAAAAAATTCAAGCGAATATTCTTATAATTTTTTGAAATATTAAACAAGATTGATCTGCCCCATATTTTGTGTCTATTTACAATTTATATACAATATATTGTGATTTTTTATATTTTTAAGAACTGGGTCACAACTTATAGCCATGCTATTTATTTTAAAATTTAGAGGTTCTTAATATGGAAATTAATCAACTGAAACAGGTAGAAGTCGTTACCGATGTTTTATGTGATGTATGCAACCAATCAACGAAATTGGAGTTTGGAAATTTATTGGCGCATATGGGTTATGGCTCTAGGCATGATAGTGAAAAATATGAGTTGTAGTTATGTGAAAAATATTTTTTTATGCCCTGGCGACATTAAAGAAAGAGCGAGCAGATCAGTCTATGTTTGATGAAAATTTTGATTCAGCAATTTTGAATGGCTTTGGACTATATTAAATCTAAAAAAGAATTGCCCCGACAATAAAACAAAATAATCCAAAAATTACCCAAATCCAGACATTCGATTTGGGTTGCTGGGTGTGTGATGTATAGACCGATTGTTGTTCCTGAGCAGGATTCTCTTGGTTGCCAGCTCTGTTCTTATAGGGTTGATGTTTGGAATAGGATAGGCCTGTACCTGGAATACCAACGCTGGTTCGGGTTCCTTTTTTACCAATATTTAAAGAAGCACCGGGTTTGCCAATGCTTGCACTGTTGATACCTTTATGCGTCAGATTTAACTTTAGCCCTGGAAGAATTTTAATACTTTTGCGAAATCTGAAGCCCATATTTTTTCCATTTACAAGAACTAGTTTGGTTTCTATCTCAATTGTCCGGATACAGTGACATAAGAGTTTGATTCATTCATAGAACTGATCATTTGACTTATCTAGTGAAATATCAGTATGTTCTTTAACATAAGATATTGGCTTTTAGACAATGAATCAAACATCAAATTATTACAATCAACATGCTCAAGCATTTTTTGAAAATACCTATCAGGTTGAGATGGAAAGTCTTTACACACCATTTCTAAGATATTTGTCGGAACAGGCATTGATCCTGGATTTGGGCTGTGGCTCTGGGCGTGACACTCTGGCATTTAAGAAAAAAGGCTATCAAGTTGAGGCAATTGATTATTCTGCCGAGCTGGTTGAAAAGGCGAGAGAGCTGACAGGCATCGAGGTACGTCAGCAAAGTTTTTATGAGCTGAATGAAGTAGCTAAGTACGATGGGATTTGGGCTTGTGCTTCTCTTTTACACTGTGAAAGAGATCGCCTGACTGAAGTGCTGGCGCGCATATTTAAAGCATTAAAGCCAAATGGTGTGTGTTATATGTCTTTTAAATATGGCGATACAGACCGTGAGAAAGAAGGGCGCAGCTTTACTGACTTGAATGAGCAGCAAGCTTACGACTTACTCAAACAAATAGATCAGGCTTTACTGTTACAGCAATGGATTACTATAGATAAACGTCCAGACCGTACAGAAGAGTGGATCAACGTAATATGGAAAAAGCAATCACATGCTTTTGATTATTACCCACAGCGTTTATACAATCGTGCCGAGTTAATGAAAGAGCCCTCTTTGATTCCTGCAGAACACGGGATTTATTTTTGGTGGTTCAAAACAAATCCACCGGGAATTCCAACAAAAAACTGTATAATGTATCAAGAATATACTTTGTTGTATGTTGGTATATCTCCTGACAAGAAGACCAAACCAAATAGTAAATCAAACTTGAGAATACGGCTTAAAACACACTTTGCAGGTAACGCTGAAGGTTCAACGCTAAGACGAACATTGGGCATACTTCTGGCTGAGATGAGTGGGTATCCGCTTAGAAGAGTAGGGTCAGGTAATCGCATGACTTTCACGCATTCAGGTGAACAATGGCTGGATGCATGGCTTGAAGATAATGCATATGTGTCCTGGATGATTTGTGAAGAACCTTGGAATGTTGAGGAAAAGGTTTTTGAACAAACGATACTGCCACTCAATTTGAAAGGTAATCAGCACGAGTTTAAAGAAACCCTTTCAGCTATGCGTAAAAAAGCCATTCAAAATGCGAAAATGATGGAAATCGCTACGGAAGCAGGATTGCAAAGACAGGTGAAGCTTCAACATGTGGCAGGATGATCACTTTATATAAAATAATAAACCTACACCCAACGAGCAGCTGAAATTCTTGAAGCATATTCAGCAGATATTGCAGTCAGGGACTTTTACTTCGACATATAAGTTTGCTTTGCTGATAAGTATCACGCGTCTGGCGATTGAACTGGGTCAAGATACTGGTGCTGCCTTGCATTTGGAATATCAGGATATTGCTGAAAAGTTTATTGACCTGTACTGGAAACAGTCACTGTCGTTCCAGTTCAACCATTATGAACCTTTTATCCTTAAACAAGCCACTGGACAGCAAGCAAAAATCATTAGTGAAATTCAGAATGCACAGCAACAATTCAAAACGCTGGCCGCGCTAACAAAAGACCAGTGGCACTGGAATCAGCTCAATAAAGTCGTTGCAGCGACCGTCAAGCAAATGCCGGTGGTGTATTTGCAGAATCTGAATGGTCAAACGGTAGAGTTTCTCTATCATCTGCAGGATTGCAAACAGTCGCTCCGGGTAAGCCACAGCAGAATGCGTATATTGAACGCTATAATCGGACCATACGTTATAGTTGGCTGAGCAAGCATTTATTTGATACTTTGGATGAAGTACAAGATTATGCAACAAACTGGTTGTGGCATTACAACCATGAAAGACCACATCAAGCTAACAAAGGAAAGCCACCTCTAATGGCTGCTTAACCTCTACTTTTAACTTCGGTTATTTATAGGAGGATTACCCTATAGGTTATATGATATTGAAGTTAGTTTAGATTGTTTCAATACGAGTATGATACTTAAATTTCTATGATCAAATTTTCTCTAAACCCATTTTTTCCTTGCTCCTGAGGATACCCTAAAGGGTTGATCACTAATCTGCATCCATCGACTACAGTATCAATTGATGTATGCGTATGTCCTGAAATCCATAACTTAAAGCCTTTGACATCTAAATCATTAATAAAATAGGGGTTAAGGGCTGATGCAACAGGGTGCTTACCCCAATAAGGATCAAGACAAGCTAAATGCGGTGGAAAATGCGTAATAACGATCACATGATCTTGGCCTCTAAACTGCATAATATTTTGATGATATTTTTTAAATAGTTTTATGTAGTCATTAGTAGTTATAGTTCGGTTATCACTGCCAAACATGATTTGATCAAAATCGGAAATCGATTGTTCAGCATATTTTTGGGACTGTAAAAGTATCTCTGGAGATGTAAGTGGTGAGTTAGAGCGAAAGTTCGTAAACAGCGTGCCACCTACAAATATTTTATCTTGTATTTTTATATGGTTATCATCAAGTAGTGTATTTTCAGGGTAATTTTCTTTCAAAAAATCTACGACTGAACTGTAGTTAGAGCTGTAGTAATCATGATTGCCCAAAACAAAGATAAATTTTTTATTCAGCGTTTTACATTTTTCGGCAAACTCAATTGCACCACTCAGGCGATTCGAAAAATCCCCAGCGTGGATAATGACGTCAGCTTCATCTGATAATGAATATTTCGAATTGTGAGTATCCGATAAAATTTGCAGTTTCAATCTACTTCCTTTATTAAATCACGCTGCTCAAATATATAGAGTTTTATTCCAATCAGTTTATATCATTGTAGAAATTATAAGATACAAATCTGTAATCCTAAGCTTCTAAAAATATAGGTAATTATTTTTTTAATTAACTGGTTAAATATTAATCATAAAATTTGACCAATTGAATTTATGCACATAAGATAAAGATGTTACAGCGAAATCTGTGACCAGGCGTGGAAACCTGAATTTACTACAGAAGCAGTAAACCGCTTTGGCGGTTTTTTGCGTTAACTATGTTTAGCCTATCGTAATGGTAGGCCAAGCAGGGCAGTCTATGACTGGCCGTCTTCTGTAGTACGGTATTTCCACCCCTGTTTGGCTTGCCTCCATCTCGTGGAAAAGATGGAAAATTGTTTGTAATTACTACAGGAACTAAACATGAACACTTTCTATAATATCCCTTATTTTCTCCAAGCCATTTCTTCTGTTCTGAAAGAATAAAATTTTCGAAATAAATTTTAGTCATATCTAATTAATTTTACTTTTATAAATTTCGTAATCTCACGAGATCTAGAGAAGTATTGCCTAGAGAAAATAAAATGGCCCGTACTAAGCTTTTAACCAATATTATTCAAAGAAAAATGATGTTGCTTGACGAAATGTCGCACTCAAATCAACACTACAACTTTGAGTTATCACTTTATGATTTCGCTCAACATGAAATTCTAGATAAATTATATAAGGCAGATAATCAACGTTCCACAGAATGTTGGAGTCCTACTGAAATTGAGGAGTTCATTCTAGATTGTTTGAATGATCGTAATGTCAATTTATGCATTCGCTATTGGAAAGATGCTGCTGGCAATATTTATATCATCGATGGTGGGCATAGGATTTCAATCATTTATGCTTGGATCAAAAGATACTTTATTGATGAGCAGGTAGTTGGAGCTCCAAAATTCACGCCGTCACAAAAACGAGATATTCGTCAGATTCGTCATCGATTAGGTGGATTAGCTGATTTTCAAGAGTTATGTAGTGATTCTGAGTTTCAGCAAAAATTAAAATCAACCAAAATTAATTTTATTGAAGTAATTGGGACACCTGAGGAGGCTCGGAAAGCCTTTTGTTCGATTAACTCAGATACGAAACGGTTAGATCCAGATGAGGAGTATCATTTACAGAATAGGGGGAGTGATGCTTTTTATGTGATTTATGCGTGTTGTTACATAAACGATAATAAATCCAACTTAGCTGAACTGAATTACGAGCGGATAAATGAAGTAATCGCTTTAGGTGAGCAAATTCACGATCATCTTTTTAAGATGATACTTTTAGAGCCAGATTTAGCACACGGTAAAAAAATAGGCCTAGTCAATGAACTCCTAAATATGATGTTTGGTGATGCTTGTCAGAATACTATCAGTATAGACCAAGGTCAGCGTGTAGAAAATTTAATACTAAAGCTCAGAGTTGTGCTGTGTCGTATCGCTACACCAGAAATTAGCATTGGAATTCCAAGTTTAGGTTTACACCCGAAACTATATTTTTATAAAGATAATCGATTTCAAGTTACATCCTTTTTGGCCTGGTTCTCTATCGTCTTTGAAATTGAAGAAGGCAGTTTTGAAATACAGAATAAGAAGTTAGATTTTATTGGTTTTACCCGAGCACGCCGTAGTGTTGAAAGTTTAATTGAAAAAATTCCTGTGGCGATCAAAGAAACTGTAGGTAAGTTTGGTAGCGGAATCAGATCACATGAGCGATTGAAGAACGTGTATCAAGCCTTTATCTGTATTGGACTAAATATGGATTTAGATTTTGAAGATGAAGTTTGTTTGAACACAGTCATTCTTTCGATGAGTCAATCATTTGATTATATTAATTTTAACGATTTTTACCTTGAACGTTTTGGTGGCGATTATGATGAAAGCATTGTTGATAATGTTGTGAGCTTTGTGAAATCAGTAAGACCATCAAAGAAGAAAAAACCTCTAAATTTTTCACTCGCTACCAAAAGAAATCTGTATCAACGTGAGGAAAAGAAAACATGGAGCTATTGCGAAGTATGTGATAGTGCTCTATACGTTAAATCGACTGAAGTAGATCATCGAGAATCGAAAGCAGAAGGTGGTTACGGCGTTTTAGAAAATGGAGCAATTATTCATCCTATATGTAATCGTTTCAAGTCGGATCGTACTTTGGAAGAAGTAAGAGCAGATTTATTTGACTAAAAAGATAAGGGAGCAAATGCTCCCTTATCTTTTTGTTTTTTAGTAGACTGGGGTCAGTGTTTAGCCTAAGCAACCAATATGAAAACAATAGACTATTACAACCAATACGCAGATCAATTTTTACAAGCCACGTTGTATGTGGATATGGAAAGCCTATACCAACCATTTTTAGCTGAGTTACCAGAAAGTGCTCGTATCCTTGATGTGGGTTGTGGCTCAGGGCGTGACACGTTGGCTTTTTTAAATAAAGGCTACCAGGTTGATGCTATCGATTACTCTGAAGCATTAGTCAAGCGAGCCACCCTATTAACTAGTATAGCTGTTCAGCAGCAAAGTTTTTACGATATTGATGTGCAGGATGTTTATGATGGCGTATGGGCATGTGCATCCTTACTACATAGTGATCGCAACCGACTTCCTGAGGTTTTAAAGCGTATTCATGCTGCATTACGCCGTGGTGGTGTTTGCTATATGTCATTTAAATATGGCACAACAGATCGAGAAAAAGATGGTAGGGTGTTTACCGATTTAGATGAACATCAAGCCAAGGTATTGCTAGATCAGTTGGATGGGGTTGCGGTATTGAAACAGTGGATCACAGTAGATAAACGCCCTGATCGTAAGGAAGAGTGGCTGAACGTACTTTGGAAAAAACATGCCTGATTTTACTCCTACAGCACAACAGCAACTCAAATTCCTAAAAAATATTCAGCTGATTTTACAGTCAGGGAGTTTTAGTAGTACTTATAAATTTGCATTACTGATTATTCTGAGCCGATTATTTATTGAAAAAGGGCAGGATACAAGGTGATTGGTTGGGGCATTACAATCATGAAAGACCACACCAAGCTAACAAAGGAAGGCTGCCTTTAATGGCTGCTTAACCTCTACTTTTAACTTCGGTTATTTATGGGAGGGTTACCATGGTTTTTAATCTGTTTATGAAGTCATTTTACTGTACAAATTTCCAAGTGATATAGAAAATTATGGTTATCAATATGATTTAATTACCCCATAATATCAATAAGTTGACAAAAATAACTAATCATGCGAAAAAGTTTTTTTAGTTAACAGATGTTCACACATGCCTCGAATTGT
>NZ_NOZT01000052.1:0-25505 GCF_002412355.1 Acinetobacter sp. YT-02 | reverse complement strand
TTAAAACGACATTTCGTGTCGTTCATATGGTTTACTCCAGTCGCTTATATCCTCGTGCTGAACCACGAGGTTTTTCGCTCCAGTGGATAAACTTCTTTCACAAATCCGATTAAAACCATACTTCAATCCCCCATCATCCTCTTACGGAAGATATTCCTCATCCCTGAGCCATATATGGCGCAAGAGAAGGGATTTTCGATACTAATTTAATTTTGACCTATACGGATAAACTGAAAAGACAGACACAACGTCAGCTTTTTAAAAACTCACAACTTACCCAAATGCGCCAAACAACGATGAATCGCACCACAACCCGGCTGAAAGTGCTGCACACCTTTGGCTTCTTCCATACGGCACACCTCACTCACCAAACGATCTGCCACACCTCGACCACGGTTTGCAGGATGCACCACAATATATTCAAGCGTACGATGATCATCTTGCCCTGTGCACCAAATCGCACCAATCACTTTAGTATTAAATTCTGCCGTGTAAAGTAGGGTATACTGAGCCAAGTTCTGCTCAAGTTGGCTTACCGCATCTTGCCCATCGCCAAATTCAGGGCTGGTATCATACAGTCGCTCAAGCTGGCTGCGCACTTCGGTATTTTCCAGTGAAGTATAGGCATGTACGGTAATAGGCATTGATTAACCCTCCTGAGCAATCTAATATGCTGAGACTTCGTCACAGCGAAAACATTTTACATCAATCATTTTTGACGTTTTTTGAGGAACGTGTCTATGACCCAACGTATCAGTGAAGTGGTGAGAAATACCAACGAAACTAAAATTCGAGTTCGTGTGAATCTGGACGGTACGGGTCAAGGCACACTCAACACTGGAGTTCCATTTTTAGACCATATGATTGATCAAATCAAGCGACACGGTTTGTTTGATATTGATATTCATTGTGATGGCGACTTGGAAATTGATGATCACCACACTGTAGAAGACTGTGGTATCACGCTTGGACAAGCTTTTGCTCAAGCTTTGGGCGATAAAAAAGGTTTACGACGCTACGGTCACTTTTACGCACCACTTGATGAATCTTTAAGCCGTGTGATTGTCGATTTATCGGGTCGTCCGGGTTTATTTATGGATATTCCATTTACCCGCGCACGTATTGGTACTTTTGATGTGGATTTATTCTCAGAATTCTTCCAAGGCTTTGTCAACCATGCATTAATGACACTGCACATCGACAACCTCAAAGGTAAAAACAGCCACCACCAAATTGAAAGCGTATTTAAAGCATTTGCACGTGCTTTACGCATGGCATGTGAAGTCGATCCGCGTGCTGAAAATACAGTGGCATCAACCAAAGGAACACTCTAATGACCCGAATTGCCCTTCTTGACTATGGCATGGGAAATTTACACTCTGCAGCGAAAGCTTTAGAGCATGTGGGTGCAACGGTAGATGTGACCAATGACCCAAAACTGATTGCACAAGCCGATAAAATTGTGTTTCCAGGTGTGGGTGCTATGCGTGATTGTATGCAAGGCATGCATGAAGCTGGCATTGATGACGTGGTACGCAACGCGGTCTTTAATAAACCTGTACTTGCAATTTGTGTAGGCATGCAGGCGCTGATGCAACATTCCGAAGAAAATGGCGGAGCAGATGCACTGGGCATTTTTGCAGGTACAGTCAAACGCTTTCCTGAAGTAGCAGGTTTAAAAGTGCCACACATGGGTTGGAATCAGGTACATCAACGTGACCCGAGCCACCCTATGTGGAACAACATTGAACAAGATGCGCGTTTTTACTTCGTGCATAGTTTTTATGTTGAACCGCAAGATGAAAAAATCGTGGCCGCGACCTGTGATTATGGTTTAACTTTCTGTACAGCCCTGCATCAAGACAACTTGTTTGCAACGCAGTTCCACCCAGAAAAAAGTCACACTGTTGGTTTGCAGTTACTAAAAAACTTTGTGGAATGGAATATCTAATATTCAGGATGCTTCAATCAATAAAGCCGAGTTAATCTCGGCTTTATTTTTGCGTGAATGTTTTTCACTTTTATTGCACATTGATTTGTGTTTAAAATTAAAGCGTTTTTTATAGCTTTTATTCAAAATAAACTGAGGGTCTGTCGATAATTGGTCTATGTTTGCGATGTGAGAGAGATATCTCACAAGATTTTTGAGCAAATATACGGTATGCGACAGAAAATTCAAAAAATCTAGGAATTACAACAATGAGTCAATATGTAGAAGATTCTGCACTCAGTGCAGCGGGGCGTTTTGGTCGATTATCATTTTTAGCGTGGAACTGTTTGCTCAGCTTGGGGCTTGCAGTACTGATTGCAATTATTGCCGTTGTTGCACCCAATTTATTGCTAGAGCTCGGCTCTGGCTCTATGGGCATCGGCATGATCTTGCTCGTGATCATTTATATCGTTGCGTTCTATTTTAGCTTTATTTTCACCATCCGCCGCTTGCATGACCGCAATCATACTGGCTGGTTATCTTTGCTGATTTTGGTGCCTTTGGTGAATATTATTATGGGTTTATATTTGGTATTTGCACCTGGCGATGATCGTCAAAATAGCTATGGTGCGGTACGTGAAACTGCAGGTTGGGAAAAAGTACTGGCTTGGATTTTTATTGTGCTGATGATTTTGGCGATTATTGGCAGCTTCTTGTCAGGTATATTCAGCAACGTCTAAGCAAAAATATTCCACTTGGTTGATATTTCGAAATAGCCCATCTATTGGGCTATTTTTTCAGGATATTCGCTGCAATCTTTGTCCTGCACAGCATTTTCAATCTTTTAAACTTTGCCAAATTCCGCAAAACGCTTTAGGCTAAAACCGCTTCTTTACCGCTTTGAATGTTATGGATCTCACTCGTCTGCGTACCCTGCCTAGCCCTGATGAAATTCGGCAATTGCCACTGTTTGAAAATATTGCGCGTCAAAATATTGTACTGATTCAAAATCTAGAGCAATGTCTAGCAATTGAAGCTGAACTGAAAACCGCAGCTGTCTTGGGTTTCGATTCTGAATCTAAACCCACGTTTAATGTAGGCGAAGTTTCTACAGGCCCGCATTTAATTCAGCTCGCAACCTTAGAAAAAGCCTATCTATTTCAGCTCAATGATGACATTTGGCAATTTTTGCAGCCAGTTTTTGCCAATCGCGATCAAATTAAAGTAGGTTTTGGGCTGAAAAATGATGCCCATTTATTTCGTAAAAAAGGTATACAACTGAATAGCGTGATTGAACTATCCAAATGTTTTGGCAGTTTTGGTTTTAAAAGTCCGCTTGGGCTTAAAAATGCCATGGCATTATTATTTCACGTTCATTTCCCTAAAAGCCGAAGTATCAGCACCTCAAACTGGGCATGCAAACAGCTCAGTGAAGCACAAATTGCCTATGCTGCCGCCGATGCCTACGCACCTGTGTTGATATTTGAAGAATTGGGGCGTTTGGGTCTATTGCCCGAGCATATCCCAAACAGTTCACTCAAATTGCGGATTCGTCCCTCTAAAACAAAACCTACAACAGATGCTTAGATATTTAACAATACTTTGTTAAGATGCACAGATTGAATTCAATAAGTTTTTGGCAAGGAGCGAAAGCATGCTGATCATCCCTGCAATTGACCTGAAAGATGGCAAGTGTGTTCGTTTAAAACAAGGTCGTATGGAAGATGATACTGTATTTTCTGACGATCCAGTGGCAACAGCACAACACTGGGTAAATGAAGGCGCGCGTCGCTTGCATTTAGTCGATTTAAACGGCGCTTTCGCAGGTACGCCAATTCATAAACCTGTGGTTGAAGCGATTGCAAAATCACAACCGGATCTTCCAATTCAAATTGGTGGCGGTATTCGTTCACTCGAAACCATCGAACACTATTTGGATGCAGGCGTATCGTTCGTGATTATTGGTACCAAAGCCGTACAAGAGCCTACTTTTGTAGAAGAAGCCTGCAAGAAATTTGCAGGACACATCATTGTCGGCATTGACGCCATGAATGGCATGGTGGCTACTGATGGTTGGGCCAACGTCACAGACGTGAAGGCAACAGATTTAGCTAAGCGTTTTGCCGATGCAGGTGTATCTAGCATTGTTTATACCGATATTGCCCGTGATGGCATGATGCAAGGTGTGAACGTAGAACAAACCGTAAACTTGGCGCAATATTCAGGCTTACCCGTGATTGCTTCTGGCGGTGTGACCAATTTAGATGACGTACGCAACCTAAAAGGTCAGCCTGGCATTTTAGGTGCGATTACAGGTCGTGCAATTTACGAAGGCACGTTAAGCCTGCGTGAGGCACAGTTGCTTTTAGATGAGCAATCTTTGTAATTCTGCCGCGTATTTTTAAAGAGGTCTGCGGACCTCTTTTTTATTTTGATTTTATTTTACTTATTTTGAGTTTTCTTCATCTCCCACTGGTTCTATGTCTCAGCTTTCACCAATGCTTCGCAGCAAAGCCCCGCAACTGGCGCTCATTTTGATTACCTTAATTTGGGGTGCAACCTTCATTACCGTGCAATACGGTTTGAACTTCAGCAGTCCAGTACTGTTTGTAGGCTTACGTTTTGCCGCAGCCACGTTGGCCGTGGGGCTGATTTCATGGCGAAGCTTACGTGGTTTTAGCATCGATGAACTCTATGCAGGCTTTGCCATAGGCGCAGTCATTGCGCTAGGTTATGTCACTCAAACCATTGGCTTACAAAGTATCAGCAGTAGCGAATCGGCCTTTTTAACGGCGCTGTATGTCCCGCTTGTACCGCTATTGCTGTGGTTATGTTTTGGTCAACGTCCGCATGTCATGACTTGGTTGGGTGCTATTTTGGCATTTGTAGGCTTGGTCTTTTTAACAGGCAATGGCTTAGGCGCAATTCAGTTAAGTTTTGGACAAGCCATTACTTTAATCGGTTCAATTGCGATTGCCTTTGAAATTATTTTAATTAGCTATTTTGCCAATCGGGTCAATTTAAAGCGCGTTACCCTCATCCAACTGGGTTGTGCATCGTTATTGTGTTTTGCGATTGCACCATGGGTTGGAGAAACTCAATTGCCCGAATTTCAGTGGTCACTCCTTGCTGTTTTGCTCGGCTTAGGCATTGCCAGTGCCGTGATTCAATTGGTGATGAACTGGGCGCAACGACAAGTAGACCCTGCGCAAGCTGCTATTATTTATGCAGGTGAGCCTGTTTGGGCCGCATTGATTGGACGTTTGGCAGGCGAGCGCTTGGCAGTTCTGGCGTTGTTCGGTGGACTACTGGTGGTTTTAGGCGTGCTGGTCAGCGAATGGCGACCAAAATTTTTAAAACGAAACACATCATCCCAAAAAGTTGAATGAACAGCATCTAGGCAAGATCGCTCAAAACATCTTAAAAAGACGAACGAACGTGAATTTAATGATACATCGGTAAATTATCATTCACGCGAATTAAACCGCGTATAGCACGGTAAACAATCCATAACCACGAAATAGCAACCACTGCGATACAGAAAAGTGTCGCAGCCAAAGTCATACTGGCAAAGCTTTGCGCATCTGGACTAAAGAACACCAAAAAGAACGGCACAAAGGCCACAATATTCCAAAACAGATACCACCAGAAGCTGCGAATTTGCCAAGTAAAATGACTGGCAAAAATTGAACCTTGTACATCACTACGTTTTAAATAGTTGATGATTAAGGCAATCACGGCCAATATCCCCGCAGAAAAAATCGCCACGATATACAGCACATATAAAATCATGGTCAATGAACGATGTGGGTCTTGATCTACTGAATATGAATGCTCTGCGTCTGACATAATGCACCTGACAAGCCTGTTACTGGAACAATATTCCCAATTAGATGTTAAGCTGATTCAACGGAGAAATCATCCATAAAATCAGAAAGATATTTAAGCCTATCGTACAAAAATAAATCTTACCAAAGGGTTGTTTTTGTGTTTTATGGCGTAATTTTTGTTGTGCTAACCATGCTGCAGGCCAACCCCCTAAAAAAGCCACAATATGCAAGTTATTTTCAGGAATACGACGTCCACCCTGCTGTGCAGCTTCTTTATCTTGTGCATACAGCCAATAACTCAGCGCATTCATCAAACTGATGAATAATAACAACATGCCGCTGAGCAATCCCAACAGCGTCAGCAAAGCCAAAGCAACAATATAAGCCACACATAATATTTGCATCGGCTGCATTTTTTGCGTGATGTTGGATGTTTTCGCACTCACAGCAGATGCCTTTGCTGCTTTGGTCTGCGAAGCTTTTAAATACACCGCTTGCTGTGCTCGGTAACGTCCGCGCTCATCCACAGTTACGGTATATTCCAAGGCACAGCCCACAATTGGACGTGGCCCTTGTCGGGCGAAGTCCTTAATGTGTAAAAACACGCGATCTTTTTGGTGGTCATTCGGCTGAATAAACCCATAACCCTGCTCATCAAACCATTCGACTAAACGCCCTTGATCACGCATGTTCTATATCCCTCAAGCTGTCACAAACTTTAAGCGTTCAATCAGCATATTCCGCATTTCATCTGGATTTTTCTGCAAAATATCTGCGCCTGTCCGCCCTTCTGCTGCATTTTTAGCAGCCACCTGCAAACGCATTAACCAAAAACGTCCTGCCGCCATTGCCAAATACAGTTCTAAACAAGCCTTTTCGTCTTGGGTTAAAGGACGCACGGTTTCGTAGGCATTTAAAAATGCCATCGCCTTGCTTTCATTTAAGCTCAACTCAGGAAAGTCGGTACAAAAATCATTTAGGGTAATCGCAATATCAAACAGTAATTCATCTTGATTTAATTCATAAAAATCTAAAATGCCTTGCAACTGATCATCTACAAACAAGGTATTGTCACGGAATAAATCCGAGTGAATAAAACCTTTAGGACGCTGCGGATAGACTGCGGTTAAGGCTTCATACAAGCCCAAAAGTTTGGACAGTAAGGCTTGATCGGCCACATGCATGCTTGGTTTTAATTGGCGTGCGACCCCTGCCCAATAAGCGTGATCACGTACATGATCGCGCTGCAAAGGAAAATTTTGTAAGGCCACATGCATTTTGGCTTGTGCAATCGCAATCGCTTCCACTTGCGCCACTGTTGCCAGTGTCGGATGCTGCCCAATTAAACGCGGTGCAATTTGTGCAGGTTTTTCTTTTAATTGGTGAATGGCTTGTCCCGAATAGGATAAAGGCACTGCCACAGGCAAACCCGCTTGCCCCAAATGCTGTAATACAGGAATTAATTCGCCTGCCGCTTGCTGATCTAATTCTTCAAAAATGGTCAGCACGTACTCGTTTTGATTGTCGCAGCGCAAAAAATAATTGGTATTTTGAATCCCCCCTTGAATGGGAATCAGCTCGACCACCTCCAATCCATAAGGCGCTGCAAAGACCTGAACTTCCTTTAAAGTCAAAGGAGTATAAACCGACATAGAAAACCTGCGAAAAACCTGAGCTAAGTTTGATAGAATACCCGCTCCATCTGCCAAGGTGTAGCGCTTGTGTGGGTGAGTTTCATAATCGGCTGTAATAATTGGAAAAATTTATGCTAGCGAAACGTATTATTCCTTGCCTAGACGTAGATAATGGTCGCGTGGTCAAGGGCGTGCAATTCCTTGATATTCGTGATGCGGGCGACCCTGTAGAAGTGGCGCGTCGTTATAATGAACAAGGTGCCGATGAAATCACCTTTTTAGACATTACTGCTACCCATCATGGTCGTGATACCACTTACCGTACTGTAGAGCGTATGGCTGAAACCGTGTTCGTGCCCCTCACCGTTGGTGGTGGCGTGCGCAAGGTTGAAGACATTCGCCTATTATTGAATGCAGGTGCAGATAAAGTCAGCATTAACTCTGCAGCCGTATTTAACCCAGAATTTGTACAGGAAGCCTCACAACGTTTTGGTGCTCAATGTATTGTAGTTGCTATTGATGCAAAAAAAACGGGTGATAACAAATGGGAAATTTTCACCCACGGTGGTCGTAAACCTACTGGTATTGATGCAATTGAATGGGCTGTAAAAATGGCAGACTACGGCGCAGGTGAGTTGCTGGTCACCTCAATGGATGCCGATGGCACTAAAGCAGGCTATGACTTGGCACTCATGCGTGCCATCAATGACCGTGTGACGGTACCTACCATTGCGTCTGGCGGTGTAGGCAATTTACAACACTTGGCCGATGGAATTCTAAAAGGCGGTGCCGATGCGGTACTGGCCGCCTCAATTTTCCACTTTGGTCAGCACACCATTCCTGAAGCCAAACAATATTTGGCAGCACAAGGCATTGAAATGCGTTTGTAAAATCATAGTGCAAACGAACTGTGAAAAGTGCAATCTGAGGATTGCACTTTTTTTAGCCTAAAACTGAAGTCAACGTAAAATTTAGGCAGAAAAAAAGGAATCCGAAGACTCCTATCAACTCAAAAAACCACAGCGCTGAGGTTCTTTTATCTTTTTAAATAGACTTATAAAAAATAATCAACAAAATCAATTCATCATCACACAATATTCAACCGAAACATCCGTGGATATTTCACTGCACACAATATACGCAGAGCTTTAGCCGAAATATTGACCAAAAACACCTAAAATATTGACCATTTGCGACAAGACTTGCCTAAGCTGTCACTACAAACCTTCATTTGCTGCAACATAGTTAAGATACCTGCTCTGCCACAGCTAATTTTTTCTCGACCCATTTGGCAGGAAAATATGCAGCAGACAAACGGTTTAAACCCTGTGCAATCACCTGAGGTAAGGCAATGCCTAGCGGATTTTGCTCCTGTAAAGCAGGCGCTGAAATGACTCGCGTTCCTAAAAGATAATCAAACCAAGGCTTAGTCACACACCAGTTCGCATCCTGATTGCTGTTCATGTGATGGTCATAATGCCACGGAATTTTTTTAACCGCCCATTCTGGCTCTAAATGCGCACGATGATGAATATAATAATAATTCGCTGCACTATAAATAGCAGCCAGACTCATGCCCTTAGAGATCGGATAGAACACACCACTGGCGACTGTAGCCACCACAGCCAAAGACACAATTTCATTTTTGGTACGCCAGTTGCGAATCCCTTCGACATAGCCATGATCGTGAAAACTGGTTTTACGCACTTCACGATGATGTTCCCAATGTGATTTCATACTTTCAGGCACAGGACTATAACGGCGCTGCCCTGCTCGATGCGTTCCGTGCAAAATATATTTATGTGCCACCCATTCAAAACCATTGGCAACCACCAAACCTGCTAGAAATCCTTTCCACATCGCTATTTCTCCTTAAACACAGGACATCTTGACTCTGATGTTCACTATAGGCATGTGAGATTGACTAGATCTTGACCAAAAAAATCAATATCATTGACAAATGACGACAAAAATAAACCGATAACACATGCAACAATTCAAAGAATATACGGGCTCGGTCTATGGTGGCTTAGGGCATTTATTGATGTGCTATTACCAAGCAAAAAAGCTGCCCATTCCAGAAAAATTACATCAGATTCAAAATCTGGAACGTTTTGATTATGCCCTCTGGCGTGACTTGCTCAGCACTTTGGAGCAACAATTACCACAACCTGCTTTGGGTTTGGAAATTGCCAAATACGTGCAGCCCAAACATTTAGGCATCATTGCATATTTAGCCTTGTCCTGTGATCATCTGGGCGAAGCATTACAGCGTTACCACGATTTTCATCGCTTGATTTACGATGGTGGCCCATTGCAGGTCGAAGCACAAAATGATTACTTATCCATTCGTTGGTCAGAATTATCCGTGCACATGACCACACAATTAACCGATGAAATTGCCATTGCCTTGATGATGGAATTTTTGAAGCACTTTATGCAGTTTGAGGATATTTGCCTGCACGAAGTACATTTTCATCATCCTGCACCCAAAAATATTGCACTGTATGAGCAGTATTTTCATTGTAAAGTGCGCTTTTCTCAGCCAATTACCCAAGTGTTGTTGCCTGTTTCCGAACTGGCAAAACCTTTTCATCAGGGCGATCAAACCTTACAGCATTTATTGTTGCAACAGGCGCAAGCCTTACTGGAAAAGCTACCGAATAGCACCCAAACCGATCAGCGTTTACAGCAAGCCATTTTGACGGGGCTGCAAAAAAATATGTATCAAATTGAACATATTGCTCAGCAATTACATATTTCTGTACGTCAGTTGCAACGTCATTTGCAACAGCAAGGTACGACCTACCAAAAACGCATGCAGGAAGTACGCTGTTTATTGGCAGAACAATATTTACAAGACCCACATTTAAGTCTGCAAGAAATTGCGCTATTGCTGGGTTATTCAGAACAAAGTGCCTTTCAGCGTGCGTTTAAACAATGGACGCAGCACACACCACAACAATGGCGGATGCAACGTGCTTCATGATTGCTTCTTTTTACTTTAATTTATGTTAAATTCATCACAATATCGATCTAAAATGCGATAAATTTAATTGAAGTTTGATCAATTAACTCAAAAAATAAGCACTGGAGAATCAAATTGAATAAGTATTTCGCAGAACTGGCTGGCACATTCTAGCTGGTATTTGGTGGTTGTGGTGGTGCGGTATTGGCTGCAGCTTTTCCTGAATTGGGCATTGGTTTTGTGGGGGTATCCCTCGCGTTCGGTCTGACCGTATTAACCGCGGCCTATGCACTTGGGCACATTTCAGGTGGTCAATTTAACCCTGCAGTCAGTATTGGTTTGTGGGCAGGTGGACGTTTCGAAGCCAAAGAACTCGCACCGTATATTATTTCACAAATTATTGGTGCGACTCTGGCCGCACTGGTGTTGTATCTGATTGTACAGGGTCAGGCAGGTTTTGCAGGCACAGGCGGTTTCGCGACCAACGGTTATGGTGATTTATCTCCAGGAAAATATGCCCTCAGTTCAGTATTATTGATTGAAGTGGTACTCACTGCTGGCTTTTTGATGGTGATTATGGGTGTAACCGCCAAACGTGCACCTGCAGGTTTTGCTCCAATTGCAATTGGTTTGGCACTGACCTTAATCCATCTGATCAGTATTCCTGTAACCAATACTTCCGTGAACCCTGCACGTAGTACAGGTGTGGCGTTCTTTGCTGAAACTGCAGCACTCAGCCAGCTTTGGGCTTTCTGGGTTGCACCGATTGTAGGTGCGGTGATTGGTGCGGTGCTGTATCGCGCTATGGCAAAAGCTGAAGACTGATCTTCAAAACTTTAAATCCACAGCTTTTCAAGATGTCTGGGATTTATCTAAAAACACACAAAACAACAAAGCCCGTTCAAGCGTTTGAGCGGGCTTTTTAATGGCTTAGATGAGCAGATTAAAGTAGATTTAATATCTTGAGATGGCATCCATTATAAAAATGGATTTTCAATTTCACCCGCTTCGGGACGATCTAACTTTTCAGGCAGATTCGGAGTCTGCTCCAAAGTTGCAACAACTTCATTCAAAAAAGCCTGTAGTGCTTTGGCTGCCTGTAAACCCGCCTGATCTTTGCTGATTTGCAAATTACCATACACATTGATGCAATCTAAATCATTTTCTAAGGTTAAGTCATGAATCGCATGTGATTCAGTCCCATTTTGAAACGGTTTAAACATTGAATTCATCCTAGAATGAAGGTTGCAATATCCATCATCTTAACTTAGTTTAAGATTTCAACAACTGTAAAATATATTGCAATAAAGCTTCAATCAACTGCTTCGCAATTGCATCTTGAGTATCTGCATCAATGCTAGCACCCGATGCTGGACTACTGCCTGAGCGTTTAAATTCGGTTTGCAAGGCTTGTAATTGCTCAGCAGATACATCTTCTGCGCACTGGCTTTCTGCATCCCAATGTGAGTAGGCAATCGGTGTATTGGCTTTTACAGCATTTGCAGTCAAAGGCAATTTATAGGTATTGCGCTTTTGTTCTTCACTTAATTGTGGGAATAAATTAATGCCCAACTGTTCTTCTAAATAGCAGACACTCACCACTTGCACCTGTAACGAGTCGTTATTGGGCGCGTAATAAGCCCCTATCGCGCCTGTTTTGGGCATATACACAGCTTTATACACCGCAGTCGGCACAATAACGCCCTGCCCAATGGTTTTTAGACGCTTGGCATTAAAACTTGGCCCCGTAATCACATACACATCTTGCTTTTGCTTAGTCACCACCGCTCGGGTGGCTTCTTCAAGTTCACGCCAGACCTGCTGATTATTTTTAGGGGCTTGCGGCACCATATTTGCCAAAGAAAAACTGTCAAACTGGGCTGCCAAGTTGGTCATGTCGGCATTCGGTGCCATGTGTCCACGGTCATAACCCGAACCACGATAATCCAGCAAAGTCGCACGATGCTCGGCTTTGACGCGCGGTTCTTCGTGAAAGTTATCTTCACGTGGAATCCGCTGACTCAAACGCGCTGGTGTTAAGGCTTCTGCCACCCATAACGGGGTTTTGGATACCCCTGAATACATCACATTAAAGTCATTAAAACACAGCGGATAGCTGTCTTTTTGCAGGCTATTTTTCAGTAAATAGGGCGGCGTTTCTCGATAGAACTGGGTTAGGCAAGCACTATTTCCTGAACTCGGCACCAGTGAAGTCCACTGGCTAATTTTTTCTTGACCAAAAGCAATCACAAAACTCCCTGTTGCCACTACACCGAGTAGCACTTTCAAGCTGTTTTGATTGAAAATTTGAGTCCAAATGTTGTTGGAATTGCGCCGTTTTCTTGCCATAACCGTTACTGTGACTTCGCTCTAAATCCGCAGAGTTTGCCCGAGCTTAACAATCCACTCACAGCTTGTATATGAAGCACCTCTTGTTCGTCTAACAATTAAACAAAACCCGCGCCATAACACCACAAAAGCCATACACAGCCTGAGTTTTAAGCACTTTTGACATCAGTCTAGATCAAGTTTGGTAGATTTGATTGCATCCGTTTTAGCGAATCTGCCAAGCTAAATACACCTTAAAGACATCGCTCAGCGACACCCAAGCGCATTGCGCTGCTCTAGCTGGATGTCATTGACGATTTAAATTGGTTTTAACTTTATTTTTGCGATTTTTGATGGAGAAATACATGCGTTTTCATCTTTTTGCTTGTGCTTTGGTTGGTAGCAGTATCAGCATTTCTGCCTTTGCCGAACCACCCATTCAAGCAGGTGATACTTTAGAAAGTTTATCTAAAGTCAAAATAAGCACCACGATTAATGGGCAAGCAGGCTCACTACAAGAATTAATCGCCAATGGTCAGATACGCATTGTACCGAGTACAGATACAAACTTAACAAGTCCAGCAGAAAATATAGCGCAACAGCCTGCAAACCAAATTTCAGCCGAACAAGCCAATCTGGCTCAAGACAATGTACCGATGACGATGCCTGTCGGGACTGAATCCGAACTGCAACACGCAGCGCAGGCAGAGCAAGTGAGCGAACAACACATACAAGCCACCTCTGCGCCATTATTGTCATCTTCAGCCGATTTACCTGTAAATGCTGGCGATGATGTGGATGTCACCGCAGAAGCGCTAAATGCTGCACCACAAAACCCTGCTGCATCTGAACAAGCAGCAGTCAATCTGCCCACGACTGAACGGCTTGAAACCACAGCACCTGCGGCACAGGGCGCAGATGTAAACGATATAGATTTAAGCCATCTACAACCAAGTGATACGGAACAATAAGATCTGTTTAAGACCAATCTTGAGCTAAAAATAAAAAACCAGCACTTTATAATGCTGGTTTTTTTAAAATCTATTGAGCAGTTTTTAAATTTCGATTTGACTACCCAATTCCACCACACGGTTGGTTGGAATTTGATAGAAATCACTCACAGGACTGGTATTGCGCTGCATTGAAATAAACAGTTTTTCACGCCACGGTGACATGCCATCGCCCACGGTATGCACAATACGATCTCGCGAAATAAAGAAGCTCATTTGCATCATATCAAACTCAAATTCGAGCTGGTTGTAAGCTTGTTTTAAAGCACGCGGAATATTCGGCTGATCTTTAAAACCGTAATACATACTAATCCGATAGAAACGATCATCCAGCTTTTCGACCTGAATCCGATCTTGCTGTGCCACAAATGGAATATCGCGAGTAATCACCGTCACCATGATATTACGTTCATGCAGCACCTTATTGTGCTTAATATTGTGCAACATGGCATGCGGTACAATGTTTGGCGTACCTGTCAGGAAAATCGCATCTCCTGGTACAAATTTGGTTTCATTACCCATGCTGACACTTTGAATAAACAGATCAATCGGCAAGGCATCTTTTTCCAAACGCTTAATGACTAAGGCACGACCATCTTTCCAAGTCATCAAGATGGTAAACATGACTGCACCAATTAAGATTGGGACCCATCCCCCTGCGACAATTTTGAGCGAAGTTGACGCCACAAAAATTAAGTCCAACGTTAAAAATGGCACCGCAAACAGGGCAACTTTCCACATAGGCCAGCGCCAAAAACCATAGGCCAAAATTGAAATTAAAATCGTGCCGCAAAGCATGGTCATGGTCACGGCCACACCATAGGCACTGGCTAAATTGGCACTGTTTTCAAATAGCAAAATTAAAATCAGCACCGAAATAAATAAGGCCCAGTTAATAAATGGCAAATAAATTTGCCCACGCTCTACATCGGAGGTGTGGCGTACCGTCAGGCGAGGTAAATAACGCAATTGAATGGCCTGATTGACCATTGAAAAAACACCTGTGATCACAGCTTGAGACGCAATAACAGCCGCAGCTGTAGCGAGCCCAATCATCGGGTATAGACCCCATTCTGGTACTAGCATATAAAATGGGTTTTCAATGGCTTCTGGGTTACGCAATAAAAGCGCACCTTGTCCTGCATAATTCAATAACAAGCAAGGTAAGACAATCAAAAACCACGCGAGGCGAATAGGCATCCGCCCAAAATGCCCCATATCGGCATAGAGTGCTTCGCCACCCGTCATGGTTAAAATCACCGCACCCATGGTGAGAAATGCAACAAAGGGTTGCTCTACTACAAAGTTAAACGCCCAGTGTGGACTGACCATGGCCAATACAAATGGGGTTTGGATGATACTGAGCAGCCCTGCACCGCCAATGGCTAAAAACCACAGCAAAGTCAGTGGGCCAAAAAATTTGCCCATAGTGCCTGTACCATGACGCTGCACAATGAACAGTCCTGCCAAAATACCAATGGAGAGCGGTACGAGCCATTGATTAAAGATAGGCGTGGCAATACTTAGTCCTTCAATGGCAGACAATACTGAAATGGCGGGGGTGATAATGCCATCGCCAAAGAACAGGGATGCACCAATAAAGCCAAGTGCGATCAGGAAGATTTTTTTGTCTTCGGCAATACGGGTGGTGCGCAGGTTCAATGCCAATAATGACATGATCCCGCCTTCGCCATTGTTATCGGCACGCATAATAATGGTGACGTATTTGAAGCTGATGGTGAGCATCATGCACCAGAAAATTAGGGATAAAATTCCCAATACACTGGCTTGGGTAATTGCAAGATGCGCCGTTAAAAAAGTTTGTCTGAAGGCATACAGAGGACTGGTTCCGATATCCCCAAATACAACTCCGAGTGCAGCCAAGGTAATGACGGGTAAGGCTGCTTTTTTTGCAGTACTTTGCATAGGTGTCTTCGATTTAGACGGTATTTTTGAGAATCATAGCACTACGCTGAAAGTTTTTCTCTAAATCAAATTTTTCAACTTGGCTTTGTACTATTTTTTGGTTATTATCCACCGCCTATGGTGAAGTGTCCGAGTGGCTGAAGGAGCACGCCTGGAAAGTGTGTATACGTTAATAGCGTATCGAGGGTTCGAATCCCTCTTTCACCGCCAAACATTATTCTCATGAAGTCTCATGTGATCTTAAAAAGCTTAAATCTAAAGGGTTTAAGCTTTTTTTATGTCTAATGCAATCTACTTTATCTATTGCAAGCTTGATCTTGTTGGGGGTATAACTAGGGGTATAATAAATTACCCCCAAAATTATACCCCCAATTCTGTGGAATCATTGCAATGCTTACAGATGCTCAAGTCAGAAAAATAAAACCATCGGAAAAGAAAGCCAAATAATTACCTATGATCGAAATCTAGCACATATCACGGCTGGCGGGCTTGGTTATCGTGAATTCGAAAAGTTGAACCCATATAGGGGAAAGCCCCCTACTCACTTAGGTATGATTTATTCAAATCACCATTCATCTATTACTATTAAAATATATTCGTCCTTCTATGTATTTCTTATTAGTGGCGGGTTTTCCCGCTGCGGACAACTTCACACTATTGGATTTATGGGTACAGATACAATCAAAGCCTAAGAATCTCAAAAGAGGCATGTCGCCTATCATTAAACTGATATGCTATTCAGCTCATGTTGATTTTTACTCATTTTATCAACATGACAACCTAAATATGTTTATGTCATCGACATGACAACTCTCTCATGTCGATTTTTATCGGTTTTATCGACATGACAGCCTGAATATGTTTCAGGCCATACAGCTAAAGACATAAGACAATATTCCTTTTAGGTTTTTAAGCACATCAACAACCTGAACGCCAAATATCACATCCTAAAGTGAATTAGCTTTCTAAAAAGGTCATTATCAACCAAACACCCAATAAAAAACCACTGCTCAATCTTCCAGATCAACATAGCGGTTTTAAACTCATCTTTTACAGATCAGTCACATCTTACATTTTCTTTTCTTCAATATTTAACGCATTGATTGCCAATACCGCCTGAGTACGATTTTGCACACCCAATTTACGGAAAATTGCGGTCACATGCGCTTTAATCGTCGCTTCAGAAACATCTAATTCATAGGCAATTTGCTTATTCAACAAACCTTCTGCCACCATCATCAATACACGGAATTGCTGTGGTGTTAAAGACTGAATACGTTCAGCCAAAGCTGTTTCATCTGCAGCGCGAGGGTCAAAGTTAACATTCGCAGCCAAGTTTGGCGGCAACCAAATCTCACCTTCTAAAACTTGACGAATTGCTTCACCAATATGGCTCGGATGTGCCGATTTTGGGATATAACCCATCGCCCCATGCGCAATTGAACGTTGAATAATCGATGCTTCTTCGTGAGCGGACACCACAATAATTGGGATAGATGGATATTGCGCACGCACATGCACCAATGCAGAAAAGCCCGATGCCCCTGGTAAATTCAAGTCCAATAAAACAAGATCAGGCTCAGGTCCATTTTCCAAACGTTCGTACAATTCATTAACTGCAGCAGTTTCATGAATTTGAGCTTGCGGTAAGCTATAACGAACCGCCTGAATTAAGGCATGGCGAAACAGCGGATGATCATCAACGATTAATATATTCATAACAGACGTGAGAGATCTTGGGCACAGTTGTTATATTCTAACCATACAAAGACAATTAAGGATATGCAAGACATGACTTTTTTGCATTTATTGTGCAATTAATCACAGAAAAGCGTTTATTTTTTATGTTTTCAGCGCTCAGTCAAAAAGGTTGATCATTTTGTGGATTTTTTAATCAGTTTTATTTTACAACCAAAACGCTCAAAACAAGATGTAATATGAAATAGAAAATATCCCAAGATAAGGGTTTATATCCGTACCGATTCAGACAAACTCAGCAACAAAGCAGGACAAGCGTTTGATATTACCCCAGGCATGGTCGCAACAGTCGATATTAAAACGGGTGAAAAAACGGTGTTGGAATATCTGATCAAACCATTCAACAAAGCCAAAGAAGCCTTGCGTGAGCGCTAAACAGAAATTCTCTTATACCTGAATTTAATGAATTATCTCATCTCTGATTCTTGCCTTCTCCCAAAACCCAACTGGGCTCAAGTGAAGGCAAGAATGAGGGCGATAATATCCTATGCCCTCTACAGTTTTATTTTTCACAGATTTTGCATTTCATCTTAATTGCCTAAACAATCTACAGCAACGCAGCAAATCCTCCTTTTCACCTCTTTCCAAGCCTGATGACACTGTGTATAACCATAAGTCACGCAATGAAAATGATAAGCATAGGCAAAACAGGTAAAAAACCGTTAGACTATGCATCTCTCTCATTCAATGTCGTTTCAGACAAATAAGAAGGTGAAGGTTGATGCCGCTCAATACTGTCGAAGAGCTTGTAGCAGATATCCGTGCAGGAAAAATGGTCATCCTCATGGATGATGAAGATCGTGAAAATGAAGGTGATTTAGTCATTGCCGCAACCCACGTTCGCCCTGAAGATATCAACTTCATGATCACACACGCGCGTGGTCTTGTTTGCTTAACCTTAAGTCGTGACCGTTGCCAGCAATTAAACCTACCGTTAATGGTTGATGCCAATGGTGCACAACACGGTACGAACTTTACTTTGTCGATTGAAGCTGCTGAAGGCATTACCACAGGTATTTCTGCCGCAGAACGTGCGCATACCATTCAAACCGCTGTCGCTGCACATGCCAAGCCTGCCGATATTGTTCAGCCTGGGCATATTTTCCCACTCATGGCACAGCCAGGTGGTGTATTGCACCGTGCAGGACATACCGAAGCAGGTTGTGATCTTGCCCGTTTGGCAGGTTTAGAGCCTGCATCGGTAATTTGTGAAATCATCAATGAAGACGGCACGATGGCGCGTCGTCCAGATTTAGAAATTTTTGCTGAAAAGCACGGGTTAAAAATTGGTACTATTGCCGATTTAATCCACTATCGCATGACCAATGAACAAACTGTAGAGCGTTTGGATCAGCAAAGCATCGACACCGAATATGGTACTTTTGACTTATATCGCTACCGTGAACTGGGGAACCCAGACATTCACTTGGCATTGGTCAAAGGCGAGCCGAAAGAAGGCGTTACCACAGTACGTGTGCATGGTTTTAATCCAACCCGTGATTTGCTGAAGCTGAAAAAAGCAGATGGTTCGGCAACTTGGAATTTAGACCGTGCTTTAAAAGAAATTGCCAACAGTGAACGTGGTGTTTTGGTCTGGATTGGTCAAGCTCAATTGCAAGACTTGGGCCCTGCCCTAGACAGCCTTAAATCCCCGAAACAAGGCAAAGCCAATGCTGCATTGTCACAGCAATACCAAACCATTGGCGTGGGTGCACAAATTTTACGTGATTTAGGCGTTGAAAAAATGAAGCTACTCAGCTCACCATTACGTTTCAATGCTTTATCAGGCTTTAACTTAGAAGTGGTGGAATATATCACCGCAGATCCAACATCAGAGAAATAATCGAGGTTGCTATGGCAATTCGCCGTATTGAAGGTTTATTACATCTCGCTAGCGAAGGCCGTTATGCGATTTTAGTCGGTCGTTTTAATAGTTTTGTGGTTGAGCATTTGCTTGATGGCGCAATTGACACATTGAAACGTCATGGCGTATCAGAGGATAATATCACCGTTGTTCATGCACCAGGCGCTTGGGAACTTCCTGTTGTGGCTAAAAAATTAGCTGCATCGAATGGTTATGATGCCATTATTGCACTCGGCGCAGTGATTCGCGGTAGCACTCCACACTTTGACTTTGTTGCAGGCGAATGTGCCAAAGGCTTAGGTGTGGTTGGTTTAGATACTGGCTTACCTGTGATTAACGGTGTATTGACTACGGATAGTATTGAACAAGCAATTGAACGCTCTGGAACAAAAGCAGGTAATAAAGGAAGTGAAGCTGCCTTAACTGCAATTGAAATGGTTAACTTGTTAAAGGCTATTTAACGCTATGTCGCAAACACTTCAAGCAACTTATGCAGCAAAACGTAAAGCACGTCGTTTTGCTGTGCAAGGTATTTATGAATGGCAGATGAGCCACAATCCAGTACATGAAATTGAAGCACGTACCCGTGTGGAAAATGCCATGCACAAAGTGGATCTCGGCTATTATCATGAATTGTTGACTCAAGTGGTTGCCAATCATGAAGCATTGGATGCATTACTGGTGCCTGTTCTTGATCGTGACATTCAAGCCCTCGATGGTGTTGAACTCGCCACCTTACGTTTAGGTGCTTATGAGTTAGAACAACATCTGGAAATTCCATACCGTGTGGTATTGGATGAAGCGATTGAATTGGCAAAACACTTTGGTGGTGCAGACAGCCACAAATACATCAATGGTGTATTAGACCGTCTTGCCAACAGCTTACGTGCAGCAGAAAAGCAACAAAGCAACTAATTCAAAGTATTGAGTCGATTGTTGTATGGCTGAGTTTTCCATTATTGAGACCTATTTCAACAGACCGCGTCCCGATGCAGTCGATTTAGGTGTCGGTGATGACTCAGCTCTGCTCACCCCTCCGCCGCAACAACAATTGGTCATTTGTGCCGACACTTTAGTCGCTGGACGACATTTCCCCCTCGATACCAACCCACATGCGATTGGTTGGAAATCGGTTGCGGTCAATTTATCTGACATTGCCGCCATGGGTGCCACCCCACACAGTATATTATTGGCATTGAGCCTACCCCAAATTGATCACGACTGGCTCAAAGGGTTTAGTCAGGGTTTACATGATTGTTGCGATCAATTTGGGGTAAGTTTAATTGGTGGAGATACCACACAAAGCCCGCATCTCACCATTTCCGTTACCGCCTTAGGCTGGATTGAACAAGGACATGCCATTCCACGTTCAGGCGCGCAAGTCGGTGATTATATTTGCGTCAGCGGACAAGTCGGTGATGCCGCTTTTGGTTTAGATCATCTCGATCATCCTTTAAAACAACGTCTCGACTACCCAACACCACGTTGTCAACTTGGACAACAACTCAAAGGTCTGGCTTCAAGCATGATTGATGTTTCAGATGGCTTGGCACAAGATTTAGGGCATATTCTCAAAGCCTCTCAGGTCGGTGCTTGTATTGAACTCAGCCAACTGCCTATAGATGCTGCATTAACCGAATTACCACAACAAAAGCAGTGGCAATATGCCTTGGCAGGTGGCGATGACTATGAGTTATGCTTTACAATAAGCCCACAAAATTATCAGCAGCTTTTGCAAAAACCGCTGAATACCCCTATTCATATTATTGGCAAAATTAACAATCAAAACCGCTTAAGCTTTGAACAGAATGGCGTAGATCGTTCACTTCATTTTCATGGATACCAACACTTTGCAAAAACCCGCGATTAATTTCAAAGCCATGTCTTGGACTGACCGACTGATTGTATGCTGTGGTGTTGGCTTCGGTTCAGGTCTACTACCCAAAGCTCCTGGTACCTTTGGTTCGGCCTTTGCCCTACTGTTCATTCCCATTTGGTTCGCGCTTGGTTTCATTCCAAGCCTTTTTGCCATTGCCATCATGTCCCTCGTTGGCATATATATCTGTGGACGTACTGCACAGGTTATGGGCGTACATGATGATGGTCGTATTGTTTGGGATGAATTTGCAGGACAATCGATTACCTTTTTACCCCTGATTTTTATCAATCAAATCAGCTGGGTCTGGGTAATTGTGGGTTTTGCCCTATTCCGACTATTTGATGTGTGGAAACCTTGGCCAATACGTGTGATTGACCGTCGGGTCGAGGGTGGTTTTGGCATCATGCTGGACGATATTATTGCGGGTCTTTGGGCCGCATTATGTATTTATATTTATTTATCTTTTACTTTGGTTTAGCCATCACTAGGATTCAACATGTCTACCACCGTGATTATTCTTGCAGCAGGTAAAGGCACGCGCATGCGTTCAAATTTACCAAAAGTATTACAACCTCTTGCAGGACGCCCACTCTTGGGTCACGTGATTAATACCGCAAAAAAATTACAAGCAGATCATATAATTACCATTTACGGTCATGGCGGTGCTTTGGTGCAAAATGCGTTTGCGCATGAACAGGTACAGTGGGTCGAACAAGCTGAACAGTTGGGCACAGGTCACGCAGTCAAAGTGACTTTGCCTGTTTTACCACGTGAAGGTGTATCACTGATTTTATCGGGAGATGTACCTTGTATTACAGAGCAAACTTTACAAAAGCTACTCGATGTTTCACGTGAAACCCAAATTGGCTTGGTGACACTTACCCTTGCTGATGCCACGGGTTATGGTCGTATTGTACGTGAAAACGGTAAAATTCAAGCGATTGTTGAACATAAAGATGCGTCTGAAGCCCAGCGTCAAATTCAGGAAATTAACACGGGTATTTACTGCGTCAGCAATGCCAAATTACATGAATGGCTGCCAAAACTGAGCAATAACAATGCGCAGGGTGAATATTACCTGACCGATATTGTGGCGATGGCAATTGCCGATGGTTTAGAAGTTGCATCGGTAGAACCTCAACTGGCTTTTGAAGTAGAAGGCGTGAATGACCGTGTGCAATTGGCTGCATTAGAACGCGAGTTCCAGAACTTCCAAGCCAAGCAACTCATGCAACAAGGTGTGCATTTAATTGACCCAACCCGTTTTGATTTACGTGGTAATCTCACTGCAGGTAAAGACGTTCGCATTGATATTAACGTAATTATTGAAGGCGATTGCGAACTGGGTGATGGCGTAGAAATTGGTGCAGGTTGTATCCTCAAAAACACCAAAATTGCTGCGGGCACTAAAGTTCAGCCGTATAGCGTATTTGACCAAGCGGTTGTAGGTGAAGCTGCGCAAATTGGTCCATTCTCACGTTTACGTCCGGGTGCGGTATTGGCCAATGAAGTGCATATTGGCAACTTTGTTGAAGTGAAAAACAGTCAAATTGGTTTAGGCTCCAAAGCCAACCACTTTACCTACTTAGGTGATGCCGAAGTGGGTGCAGGCAGCAATATTGGTGCAGGTACGATTACTTGCAATTATGATGGTGCCAATAAATTTAAAACCATTATTGGTGACCAAGTCTTTATTGGTTCAAATAGTTCATTGGTTGCACCTGTCACCATTGCCAATGGTGCAACGGTAGGCGCAGGCTCGACCATTACCCGTGATGTTGCAGAACAGTGTTTAGCTGTGGAACGTTCTAAACAGTTCACTAAAGAAAATTATCAACGTCCACAGAAATTGAAAAAATAAGAGGAAGTTCCTATGTGCGGTATTGTCGGTGGCGTTGCAGAACGTAGTATTACCAATATCCTCATTGAAGGTTTAAAGCGTTTAGAATATCGCGGTTATGATTCCGCAGGTTTGGCATTGATTAGTCAAGGTCAGGTCTTGCGTGAGCGTCGTGTCGGTAAAGTAGCAAATCTTGAGCAAGCAGTACTAGATTCTCAAGTCACAGGTTCACTCGGTATTGCCCATACACGTTGGGCAACACATGGCAAACCGACAGAAAACAATGCACATCCGCATATTTCTGGCAATGTTGCTGTCGTACACAACGGTATTATCGAAAATTATCAAGAACTGAAAGATGAGCTAGAAGCTTTAGGCTATATGTTCAGCTCTCAAACGGATACTGAAGTGGTTGCGCACTTGGTCAACCATGCTCTTAAAACTGCACCGAATTTATTGGTTGCGGTACAGCAAGTCGTGCCTCAACTGAAAGGTGCTTATGCTCTGGGAATTATCCATACCGATTATCCAGATGAATTGATCACGGTACGTGAAGGTTCTCCTTTGGTGATTGGTGTCGGTATTGGCGAAAACTTTATCAGTTCAGACCAATTGGCGTTATTGCCGATCACCAACCGTTTTATGTATTTGGAAGAAGGTGATATCGCACGCTTAACTCGCGACAGCATTGAAGTTTTTGTAAACGGTCAAACGGTCGAACGCCCTGTAAAAGAGTTGGATGCAACTGTAAACAATGCATCGAAGGGTGAATATAAACACTACATGCTCAAAGAAATTTATGAGCAGCCTGAAGCAATTCAACAAACCATTTCACAAGCATTGAATGGCAACGCTTTACGTGAAGATTTCCTGAAAGATGCCGAGCTTGATTTTGCCAAGATTCAACAGGTACAGATTATTGCCTGCGGTACCAGCTACCATGCAGGGATGATTGCAAAATACTGGTTTGAACAGCTAATTAACTTGCCATGTCATGTGGAAATTGCCAGCGAATACCGTTATCGCACCCCAGTCATTGTGAATAACACATTGTATGTGTGCATTTCACAATCTGGTGAAACTGCAGATACTTTAGCTGCTTTACGTGATACGCAAAAACGTGCTGCTGCAAAAGGCTTAAATATTAGCACCATGACCATTTGTAACGTGGCAACTTCATCTATGGTGCGTGAAACCAATCATAGTTTGTTGACACTCGCAGGCCCTGAAATTGGTGTGGCATCGACCAAAGCCTTTACGACACAATTGGCAGCATTAATGCTATTGGTGCTCAAAATTGGTCAGGTGAAAAATGCAATTGCAGCGACAGAAACAGCTGAAATTATTGCAGGCTTATGGCACACACCAAAAGTGATTTTAGATACTTTGCAAAATGATACGGCAATTTTACGTTTGTCTGAATTGTTTGTAGAGAAAAATCACTGCTTGTTCTTGGGTCGTGGCACACAATTCCCAATCGCCTTGGAAGGTGCTTTGAAACTGAAAGAAATTTCATATATTCACGCAGAAGGTTATGCTGCGGGTGAATTAAAGCACGGCCCATTGGCATTGGTCGATAATGACATGCCTGTGGTGATTTTAGCACCGCAAGATGACATGCTGGATAAACTGAAATCCAATATGGAAGAAGTACAGGCACGTGGTGGTGAGCTGTTTGTATTTGCAGATGAACACAGCGGCATTCCTGCAGATAAAGAACGCCAGCATGTGGTTTATGTACCACAGGTCAGCGCGTTGCTTGCGCCAATTGTGTATAGTATTCCTGTGCAGTTGTTGTCTTACCATGTGGCGGTTTTACGTGGTACAGATGTCGACCAGCCTAGAAACTTGGCAAAAAGCGTAACAGTGGAATAATATTGATTAAATTCAATGATTTAAATTTAATAAAATTATTTTGAATCACCTAAAAAATCCGCAGTCGGCTTCATTTTTAGAAATTTAGTACTGCGGATTTTTTATGTCTGATACTTTTATTTTTCGCATAACTACAGTGCATAGCAAGCGATATTGAAACTTTTGCAGACAATGAAAACTTTTATAAAAACAAATAACCTAAGTCATTTAACCACACTATTTTCTAAAAATGTTGTTTATTTATTCAGTCAGTACAATGACATGCAAAAAATGATTGACCCTATTTTTGCATCATGTATTATACACCGCATGCGGGAATAGCTCAGTTGGTAGAGCACAACCTTGCCAAGGTTGGGGTCGCGAGTTCGAGTCTCGTTTCCCGCTCCAGAATACGAAAAGCCCCTATCGAAAGATAGGGGCTTTTTTTGTTGATTTTAATAAATATTTTTATCAATCAAAAAATCTGATACATAAAAAAGTAAGTTAACAGAATATTACATTTGGAATTAGTGACCAAATGGTGACCAGAAAGTGACTCAACTTTTTTACTCGCTACTTCCTGTTCTGGGCTGAATCTAATTGATCAAGCGGTAATCCTCCCATAAATAACCGAAGTTAAAAGTAGAGGTTAAGCAGCCATTAGAGGTGGCTTTCCTTTGTTAG
>NZ_NOZT01000051.1:0-27844 GCF_002412355.1 Acinetobacter sp. YT-02 | reverse complement strand
GTGATGCAACAACTATATGAATGGCTCAACCAACATCATCTGACAGTGCCATCGAGTTCTCCCACCGCCAAGGCCATCAATTACACTCTGAAGCGTTGGCCAGCTTTAAGCCGCTATTTGGATGATGGCAATCTACCGATATGCAACAATTGGGTCGAGGTGCGACACGAAGTCGCTTAATGAAGTTGTTCCCCCTGCGGGAACCACCCGTGTCACCGGGTGAATCTAGAAGGCTGAATAAAGAGCGCCTTCGACAATGTAACGAGGCACCGTAAGGTGCGGGGTATCAATCGTGAGAGGCGTACTCTTCTGGCAGCCATAGCCGGACAAGGGCTAGATAATCGGTATGGTGAACACATGTGAATCTGCGCAACGATCGTTAAATTGAACGAGCGGAAATGGCTAATACGCTCGAACCAAAACGGTAATGGAGGTGGGAATCGCGTCTTTCTACTACGCATTCGTGACCCATACGCCTCCCGGTCGATAGCAGGCACCTAAGCCGATGTACTTCAGTAAGCGGAACGTGGAAATCCCGTATTACCCCCATTGGGAAAGCAGTTTGCAAAAACTGCCCATGGTGATGCGGGCGAAGGAACGAGGAAAAAGCGAATGCCAGTCTGTAATGGGTTGGATAGAGGTTGAAACATTACCTCACGCGAAAGCGGGCTGACGTCCTTATGGTCTCTCATCACAAGAGAGTGTGTAGAACCCTTTTAATGGAGGGAGAGCAAATGAACGCAGCAGTATCAGCGTGTGCGCCTTCCAGCACATCGTGGGACAGCATCGATTGGATTGCTGTACAGCGTCATGTCAGAGGGCTGCAAGCGCGTATTGTGAAGGCGGTACAAGACGGCAGGTATAACAAGGCGAAAGCTCTGCAATGGCTGCTGACTCACTCGTTTAGTGGCAAAGCATTGGCCGTAAAACGAGTGTCTGAAAACAAAGGCAAAAACACGGCTGGGGTCGACAAGGTGACTTGGAATACACCCAAGGCCAAGACCGGTGCGATGATGTCGTTGAAGAGGCGAGGTTACACGCCCCTTCCGCTTCGGAGAGTCCTTATTCCGAAGAAAAATGGCAAGATGAGACCTCTCGGGATACCCACGATGAAATGCCGGGCCATGCAGGCGCTCCATCTGCTGGCTTTGGAACCCATCGCGGAGACCACCGCTGATCGGAACTCTTATGGATTCAGACCACAACGCTCAACCGCGGATGCTGCAGCACAGTGCTTTGGTGTGCTGTCAAGAAAAGTAAGTGCGGAGTGGGTGCTAGAGGGTGACATTCAAGGCTGTTTCGACAATATCAGCCATGACTGGATGATCGCCAACCTCCCAATGGACAAGGTGATTCTACGGAAATGGCTCAAAGCCGGTTACGTCTACCAAAGCAAGCTGTTTCCCAGTCTTTCCGGAACACCGCAAGGAGGTATTATCTCCCCGGTGTTGGCCAACATGACCTTGGACGGACTGGAAACGATGCTGGCGAAGAGGTTCCCTAACGCCAAATGGACAGGCAAAAAGCTGCAACTGGTACGGTATGCGGATGATTTCATCATCACGGGGTATTCTAAAGAGTGGCTCGAAAATGAAGTTCGCCCTGCCGTGGTTGAATTTCTGGCGGAGCGCGGTCTCGTGCTCTCTCAGGAAAAGACCAAAATCACGCACATAGGGAACGGGTTCGATTTTCTTGGGTGGAACGTACGCAAGTACAATGGCAAGCTACTGATCAAGCCGTCAAAGGCAAACATCAGTGCTCATCTCGATAAGCTGCGAGCATTAATCAATGCAAACAAAGCGACACGACAGGCCACTTTGATCGGTTTGCTCAACCCTATTCTAAGGGGTTGGGCCAACTATCATAGTTATGTCGTTGCCAAGAAGGTTTTCAACCAGGTAGACAGCGCAGTGTGGGAAATGCTCTGGCGATGGGCGGTACGTCGCCACCCTCGCAAAACACTCCGATGGGTCAAAGATCGGTATTTCAAAGTACAAGGAGCGCGTCGATGGGTGTTCTCATGTGATGAACAGTCCGCTGATGGTCGGAAGCGACAATACACATTAGTGTCTGCCTCGGACACGCCAATTGTGCGACATATCAAGATCAAGGCTGCTGCTAACCCTCATGACCCCGCATGGGATGAGTACTTCGAATCCCGATGGGGTAAAAGAATGCTGGTCTCCGCAAAGGGGCGAGCCAAGCTGTATCGGGTGTGGCTAAAACAAGGTGGTCGCTGCTGCGCCTGTCTTAAACCAGTCACCAAAGATACACCATGGCACAGCCGTCATATTGTGAAGCTAAGTCATGGTGGAACGGATGCAGTTGCTAATCTTGAGATTTACCATCTGTATTGTCCAAGGAGTGTTCAATTTGCCAATGTCAACGATGTATAACCGGGTGCCGAATGGCGCCTTAGCAGAGGCTTGAGCCGTGTGCTGGGAAACTCGCATGCACGGTTCTTAGGGGGTTGGACGTAGGTAACTGCGTCTGACTACCCGACAATCAGATGCGCCCTTGGGCGTTGGGGCGCAAGAACTGGCTGTTTGCAGGTTCGCTGCGCAGCGGCCAGCGAGCGGCGAATATCATGACTTTAATCCAGTCAGCAAAGCTGAATGGCTTGGATCCGTATGCCTATTTAAGTGATGTGCTGAAAAGGCTGCCGACGCATAAAGCGACCCAAATAGAAGAATTACGCCACATCGCTGGAAATCCAACTCAAATTAAAAAATAGGCATGGGGTTCAGCGGACGCTTACAGCGCAAGGAGTGAAAACACAGTTCTGAGCGAAGCGCAAGGCACGTAACATCCTTTACTTCACTCATAAAAAAACCCTTATATACAATAAGGGTTTTTTAAAGATTAAACTAAAACTTAGTTTTTCTCTTTGTCTACGATTTTGTTTGCTTGGATCCAAGGCATCATCGCACGTAACTTGTTACCCGTTACTTCAATACCGTGAGCCGCGTTTTGACGACGACGAGCAGTCATTGATGGGTAGTTCAACGCACCTTCTTGGATGAACATTTTCGCATATTCACCAGATTGAATACGTTTAAGTGCATTGCGCATTGCTTCACGTGATTGTTCGTTAATCACTTCAGTACCAGTTACATACTCGCCATATTCAGCGTTGTTAGATACTGAATAGTTCATGTCAGCGATACCGCCTTCGAACATCAAGTCAACGATCAATTTAAGCTCGTGTAAGCATTCGAAGTAAGCCATTTCTGGTGCATAACCAGCTTCAACAAGAGTTTCGAAGCCCATTTTAACCAATTCAACAGCACCACCACAAAGAACTGCTTGCTCACCAAATAAGTCAGTTTCAGTTTCTTCACGGAAAGAAGTTTCGATGATACCTGTACGACCACCACCCACACCTGAAGCGTAAGAAAGTGCAACGTTACGTGCATTACCAGAAGCATCTTGATGAATCGCGATAAGATCAGGAACACCTGAACCACGTTGGAATTCAGAACGTACAGTGTGACCAGGTGCTTTAGGTGCAACCATGATTACATCTAAGTCTGCACGTGGAACAACTTGGTTATAAAGTACAGAGAAGCCGTGAGCAAATGCTAAAGTTGCGCCTTGCTTGATGTTTGGCTCAATCACGTCACGATAAAGTTGTGATTGGAACTCATCTGGAGTCAAAATCATAACTAAGTCAGCTTGAGCAACAGCAGCAGGAACTTCAGAAACTTTAAGACCCGAATTTTCAGCTTTTTTCCAAGAAGCAGAACCAGCACGTAAACCTACAGTTACGTCTACGCCAGAATCTTTAAGGTTAAGCGCGTGCGCGTGACCTTGTGAACCGTAACCAATGATCGCTACTTTCTTAGACTGAATGATAGATAAGTCGCAGTCTTTATCGTAAAAAATTTGCATTGCTGTCTCCGCTAAAATGCTTTGGATTCCTATCTTACTCAAGTACTTGTCTATTCAGTACTAAAGTAAGCGCTCCATCCTTAGAGATGGAATGAATTCGATGAATAAAATTAACTATAAAATTTAGTTAAATGGTTAAAACTTTTTCGCCACGTGCGATTCCCGACACACCTGAACGCACAACTTCTAAAATAGTGTTTTCTGCAATCGCATCAATAAAACCATCTAATTTTTCTGTTGTACCCGCAAGCTGCACGGTATAAGTCGTTGGTGTGACATCAACAATTTGTCCACGGAAGATGTCAGCAGTGCGTTTAATTTCAGCACGTGCAGCACCCGATGCTTTGACTTTAATCAGCATCAATTCGCGTTCAATATGCGGACCTTCTGACAGGTCGACCACTTTAACCACTTCAACCAATTTATTCAGTTGTTTGGTGATTTGCTCAATTTTATGATCATCACCATAAGTTGTAAGCGTTAAACGTGAAAGTGTTGGGTCTTCGGTTGGTGCAACGTTTAAAGTCTCAATGTTATAACCACGTTGAGAGAATAAACCCACTAAACGAGAAAGCGCACCTGATTCGTTTTCAACGAGAACGGAAATAATGTGTCTCATTCTGTGCGCTCCCCTTTACCTAACCACATATCTTTCATGGATTGACCCGCAATTTGCATCGGATAAACGTGCTCTGTACGGTCAACCATTACGTTAATGAATACGCATTTGTCATTAATCGCCATCGCTTCTGCAAGCTTAGACTCAAGCTCATCGGCATGGTTAATTTGAATACCAACGTGACCATAAGCTTCCATCAATTTAGGGAAGTCAGGCAATGAGTCAACATAAGAACTTGAGTGACGACCTTCATAGTTCATATCTTGCCATTGTTTAACCATACCTAAAGCTTGGTTATTCAAGCATAAGATCTTAACGTTTAAACCATATTGCTTACAGGTAGAAAGCTCTTGGATACACATCTGAATCGATGCTTCACCCGTGATACATACAACCTGTTGATCTGGATAAGCCAGTTTAGCCGCCATAGCATACGGTAAACCTACACCCATAGTACCTAGACCACCAGAGTTCAACCATTGACGTGGACGCTTGTACTTATAGTAGTTCGCGCCAAACATTTGGTGCTGACCTACGTCAGAAGTAATGATCGCATCACCATTGGTCACTTTGTCTAAAGCTTCAACTACTTGTTGCGGCTTCATCGTGCCATCGGTTGGTTTGTCATATTTCAAACCATGAACTTTACGCCATTCATTGATCTGATTCCACCATGCAGCAATCGCTTCAGGGTTTGGCTTGGACACATTTAATTGCTTCAATTGAACCAACATTTCCTGAAGTACAGGTTCAACCGCACCTACAATTGGAATGTGTGCCATGATGGTTTTTGAAATTGTCGCAGGGTCAATGTCAATATGAATGACTTTGGCATTTGGACAGAATTTTGCAGGGTTATTGGTTACACGGTCATCAAAACGTGCACCAATACACAAAATCACATCGGCATTGTGCATGGTCATGTTGGCTTCATACGTACCATGCATGCCCAACATACCAATAAATTGTGGATCATTACCCGGGAACGCGCCCAAGCCCATTAATGTATTGGTTACAGGGAAGCCCAAGATGTGTGCAAGTTCAGTCAATTGCTCAGAAGCATTGCCTTGTACAACACCACCGCCTGAATAAATCACAGGACGTTTGGCATTTAATAGCTCATCAATTGCTTTGCGAATTTGACCTGAGTGACCACGATGCGGTGGTTGATACGAACGCATCTTCACTTTTTCTGGGTATTCGTAAGCAAATTTTTCTGCTGGGTTGGTTGCATCCTTAGGAATATCAACCACCACAGGACCAGGACGACCTGAAGATGCAATATAGAATGCCTTCTTAATCACTGAAGGAATTTCGCTTGCATGACGCACTTGGAAACTGTGTTTTACAATCGGACGTGAAATACCCACCATATCGGTTTCTTGGAAGGCATCTTCACCAATCAAGTGTGTTGCAACCTGACCAGACAAAATCACCATTGGGATTGAGTCCATATAAGCCGTTGCAATTGGAGTCACGGTGTTGGTTGCACCTGGACCTGAAGTCACCAGTACCACACCTGTTTTACCTGTTACGCGCGAGTATGCATCTGCCATATGACCAGCAGCTTGCTCATGGCGCACAAGATAATGATTAATTTTGTCTTGTTGAAAGAACGCATCGTAAATATGAAGTACTGCGCCGCCTGGGTATCCAAAAACATGCTCAACGCCTTCGTCCGCCAATGCGCGAACGAGCATTTCACCACCAGATAAAAGTTCCAACGTGATTCACCCTAGTCTTGTCACTGCAAAATGGGAGACACCTGCAGTGTTTTGTTCATTAATTCCTGCACTGTTATAGCACACATATTTCATAGTTTTCATGGCAATAGGAAAAATTTCTGATCTGATTACCGTATAAGCAATATGAGATCTAAAACGTGTTGGGGTAAACACATTTTATAAGCTTTGTTCAGCTTCTCGGCTAGAGAAGTTGCCCATTGCATGACATGACACTTATTCGAAGGGTGATCGATCTAAGGCACATAAAACTAAAGTGTGCATTTTTGTAGTTTCATCGACTAAAGTCAAGTTTAAAAATCGGGTTTTTCTGCTTTATTCATAAACAGTGCATTTTTTAAGCTTTGTGCTGCACTTCACAATTTCCACTCAAATCCAATATCCCCATATAAAACATATAATTTCAGACACTTGCCTTATTTTCTATAAAATTTTCACATTAAAATCATAAAAATAAAGAATAAGTCAAAAAAATTAGACATTGTTTATTTATAAATTGGCTTTAAATCTGACGTTATTTTTAATGTAATGCAGCACCATAAGCATCGTCTATTTTTAAAGCCGTTTAGCTCTTCATCAAATAGCGCAGGTTATCGTGTAAAAAAGCCCCTAAAAGTGCTGTCATCCAGACACATCCTTGCTAAAATTTAGGCAATTTCATCTTTAGTTTATTCAGGTCTGCTTTTGCACCTTTACTCAGGACATTTACAATGAAAAACCACGTTCGTCGCTTGAGTTATCTTTCTGCAAGCTTGATGTTAATTTTAGGCACCAGTGCGGTATCTGCAAAACAATACTATAAATGGGTCGATGCAAAAGGTTCGACGCATTACACCACCACACCTCCACCTAAAACTGCAAAAAAACAAGGAAAGGTCGATACCTACGGCTGGAGAAATTCTGCGCCGAACATTCCAAATCAAACTACAAATGCCACGACAGCAACTGCAAATGGCACAACGCCTGCAAATGCTAACAACAATACTACTCCCACACCCGTAATGGATCAGCAGCAACGTGAAGCCAATGATGCTTTAAATAAAGCACAACAAGAACGAGCCAATCCAGCCATTTTCTAATTTTTAGCCTGCAAAATATTGGCTACTTAAATTTTCCTGCACAATCCAGCGCGCAAAATTCACTTTTTACCGCATTTTGCGCTATGCTGTGCAACACACTTTTTTAACCGTTTATTCCTGATTTAACCTTATGACTACTCACATTGACCCTGAATATCAAGCCAGTGCGATTGAACCTCAAGTCCAGAATGACTGGGAATCTCGCAAAGCCTTTAAAGTTGCCGACACTGTCGAAGGTCCACATCGTTATATCCTCTCGATGTTCCCTTACCCAAGCGGCAAACTGCACATGGGTCACGTGCGTAACTACACCATTGGTGATGTGATTAGTCGTTTCCACCGTTTAAAAGGCGAAACCGTATTACAACCTATGGGTTGGGATGCGTTTGGCTTACCTGCTGAAAACGCGGCCATTGCCCATCAGGTTGCACCTGCTAAATGGACCTTTGAAAATATCGCCTACATGCGTGACCAATTGAAAAAATTGGGTTTGGCGGTAGATTGGGATCGTGAATTTGCCACCTGTACCCCAGAGTATTATCACTGGGAACAATGGTTATTCGTGCAACTGTATAAAAAAGGGTTAATTTATCGCAAACTCTCGACAGTTAACTGGGATCCTGTCGATCAAACAGTTTTGGCCAATGAACAGGTCGAAAATGGCCGTGGTTGGCGTTCAGGTGCATTGGTGGAAAAACGTGATATTCCAATGTACTACTTCCGCATTACCGATTATGCCCAAGAATTATTAGACGATTTAGAAACTTTGAAAGATGGCTGGCCACAGCAAGTCTTGACCATGCAACGCAACTGGATTGGGCGTTCGCAAGGGATGGAAATCACTTTCCCATCGGCAAATCCTGAAATTTATGCAGATGGTCTGACTGTATTTACAACACGTGCTGACACGTTAATGGGTGCAACTTATGTGGCTGTTGCTGCAGAACATCCTATGGCGTTAAAAGCAGCAAAAAACAATGCACAATTAAAAGCCTTTATTGAAGAATGCCGCATGGGTTCTGTGGCAGAAGCTGACCTTGCCACTGCCGAGAAAAAAGGCATGGCGACTGGCTTATTTGTGAAGCATCCAGTAACAGGTAAAGAATTACCTGTGTGGATTGCCAACTATGTGTTGATGTCTTACGGTTCTGGCGCGGTGATGGCTGTACCTTCACACGATGAGCGTGATTTTGAGTTTGCCAATAAATTCCAATTGCCAATTATTCAGGTGATTGATGCCAAAGGTGCAGACGATGCGGACTTTGACACAACCCAATGGCAAGAATGGTACGGTTCTAAAGAAGGTAAACTGGTCAATTCAGGCGAATTTGATGGTTTAGATTTCCAAGCGGCTTTTGATGCGCTTTTAGCGAAATTAGAGCCACAAGGCTTAGCCAATGTAAAAGTACAATTCCGCTTACGTGACTGGGGTGTTTCACGCCAACGTTACTGGGGTTGTCCAATTCCAATGATCAACTGTGAAAAATGTGGACAAGTTCCAGTTCCAGAAGATCAGCTTCCTGTCATTTTACCTACTGATGTTGTGCCAGATGGCTCAGGCAACCCGTTAAATAAAATGCCTGAATTCTATCAAACCACTTGCCCTTGCTGTGGTGGCGAAGCACGTCGTGAAACTGATACTTTAGATACTTTTGTAGAATCATCTTGGTATTACGCACGTTATGCATCTCCAGATTTTACGGGCGGTATGGTCAAGCCCGAAGCTGCACAAACTTGGTTACCAGTTAATCAATATATTGGTGGTGTAGAACACGCCATCTTGCACTTGTTGTACGCACGTTTCTTCCACAAACTTATGCGTGATGAAGGCGTGGTACAAGGCAATGAACCATTTACCAACTTACTGACCCAAGGTATGGTCTTGGCTGACACCTTCTATCGCGAAGCAGAAAGCGGCAAGAAAACTTGGTTCAACCCTGCCGATATTGAGCTTGAAAAAGACGAAAAAGGTCGTGTTCTTTCTGCAAAATACATGGGCGATGGTCAAGCTGTGATTGTTGGCGGTCAGGAAAAAATGTCGAAATCGAAAAATAACGGTATCGACCCGCAAGCCATTATTGACCAATACGGCGCAGATACTGCACGTGTGTTTATGATGTTCGCTGCACCACCTGATCAGTCTTTAGAATGGTCAGATGCAGGTGTTGAAGGTGCGAACCGCTTCTTAAAACGTGTTTGGCGTTTGGCGGCAGGTTTCCTTGAAAAAGGCAGCAATGCAACTGCAATAGACAGCAGCAAACTTGCTACAGCAGCACAAGACTTACGTCGCAAAACCCATGAAACCATTCAAAAAGTGGGCGATGATATTGAACGTCGTCATGCGTTCAACACTGCAATTGCAGCATTGATGGAACTCTTGAATGCTTGCAACAAGTTTGAAGCACAGAATGAACAAGACCTTGCGGTTGAACGCGAAGCAATTGTGACGTTATTGACCTTGCTTGCGCCATTTGCACCACACTTGAGCCAAACCTTGTTGGCAGAGTTCGGAATTGAATTAACCTCCACCCTATTCCCTGTGGTCGATGAGTCTGCATTAACCCGCAATACTCAAACGATTGTGGTGCAGGTAAATGGTAAATTACGTGGCAAGCTTGATGTAGCAGTAGATGCATCTAAAGAAGACATTCTTGCACTTGCCAAAGCCTTACCTGAAGTACAACCATTCTTGACTGGGCCAACCAAGAAAGAAATTGTGGTACCGAATAAGTTAGTGAATTTGGTGGTTTAAGTGCTTTTAAACCTCCCTTTTTTAAAGGGAGGTTTGGAGGGATTTTATAAAACAATCCCCCCTAAACCCTCCTACAAAAAAGGAATTAAAACAATTTCCAAACAAAGCCCGTTGTCAGTCAATGGGCTTTGCACCTACAATCAAGATATTCTCAACTTCCGCTTTTAAACTTTCAAGAATATTACAGAGGACAGCACATGCACTTTAGCCAACGTCTAGCAGTCATTGTTTTAACTTGTGGACTCAGTGCTGGCTTAGTCGGCTGTGGTTTTCATCTTAAAGGCACCAATCCAAGCATTGCACCTGTGGCTTATTCAAAAATGAGTCTGGCTTTACCGAGCAATGCTGAAGAATTAGAAGAAAAACTTTCTATTCACATGGGTACAGCGGGCGTACAACTCAGCAATGACCCTAATACCTATGTACTGCGTGTGCTTGACTATACGCCACTTCGCTTGGAATTGAATGGCAAACTGGTAGAAACCTTGTTGCGTTTAAGCGTGACTTTCCGTATTGAAGATGCGCAAGGCAACCCGATCACCGAACCTCGTACCGTCATGGCAACGCGCAGTTATCAATACGATGTCGCAACTGTGAATACCGATGATCAGGAACAAAAATTCTTAAAAGAAGTCATTATTGATGATGTAGCACAGCAAATGGTGCGTCAAATTTCATCTAATCGTTTACCTTTGGTCAACCCACCTGTGTATTCAAACCCTAAATAAGTTTTCGAGTGCGATTTTTTTATGAAACTTGACTATCTACAAGCCCTCAAACGTGTCGATGAAGCACGTGGCGTATGGATTTTGCATGGTCAAGAACCCTTACTCGAACAAAACTTGCTGGATGCTTTTCGTGCCAGTTGGCAAAAACAGGATATTGAACGTCAGCGTTATGATTTAAATAGCGTTAGCGATTGGAAAAATGTATTCAATGCCTTAAACAGTCTGTCACTGTTTTCGAGTCAATTGGCGGTTGAAGTACACGGCAATATCAAGCCTGATGCCAGCACACTAAAACAACTGAAAAGTTATATTCAACACAATGAACAAAACTTGCTGTTGGTGGTAATGCCGAAACAAGACAACAATAGTCTGAAATCCAGTTTTTTTCAGTTGATTGATGCCAATGGGGTCAATGTTGCGCTTACGGCGAATTATCCTAAAGATCGGCAGCAGATTTTAGGTTTGGAAGCAGAAAAGCTTGGCATCCAATTGGGACATGATGCGTGGCAATGGTTGGAACAACACCATGAACACAACCTTTTGGCTGCCAAAAACAGCTTGATGCGGGTCAGTGACACCTTTCCTGAAATTCAGCAGATTCAGATTGAACATTTACATGCCTGTTTACAAGATCAATCCCGTTATAGCACTTACGATTTAAATGATGCTTTACTGGCGGGAAATCTAGCGCAAGCCATGAAAATTTTTCAATACCTCATGGCTTCGGGTGAAGCCATGAGTTTAATTTTGTGGAGCATCAGCAAAGAAATGCGCTTACTGATGCAATTATTTGAACAACCACAAAATGCTTTGCAACTGGGTATTTGGAAAAACAAAGTCAGTGTTTATCAGCAAGCTTTGCGACGTTTAAATCCAAATAGTTTCTTGCAATGGCCCGCCCTATTATTGCGTATTGATGCCGCCATCAAAGGGATGTCCAAGGAAAACCCTGAACATCTGGTGCTACAAGCCATTACAGAACTCTGTGGTAAAACACTGTTCGCTTCTCACTCGGCTTAATTTAGCAGACTTCATTAAATAAATTTTAAAGTCAGCCACTTATCGCAAGATTAGCTAAAGAAACGTGCAAACCAACTTTTGCCTTTTTTCTGTTCCTGTGAACGCAAATAATGCAGCATATTGTCGCGTACCGCATCGACATAATCCTGATCATCATGCTGAATATGGTTAATCAACCATTTAGACAACAAACGATACAAATCATGTTCTACCGATTCGCCATTGGCAAAACGCTGACGGCAATCATTCAAACGCTTCACAAAGAGTTCGTGAATACCACGATGTGATGGTAAGTATTGATAATTGACCTGTGACAACAAGTTTTCTTCAAAGCTAAAATGCGATTGCGTATAGTCAATCAAGTCATCCAAGACTTCTTTGATTTGCTCCCGCGCACCTGTCGCCCGAATTTTTTCCAGCGCATTAATATAGTCCAGAATTTGTCGATGTTGATTGTCAATCACATCAATTCCGATATTAAATTTCTCACTCCACTCCATGATTTACCCCTCAGATTTTTTGCTTAAAGTCATGTTTTATTGCATCGTCCCGATGCCGTATTATCCTAATGATTAAATCCATAATTATTTTATGGAATTTGATACTAGCTGCTTTTAATTCTTAAATCCATATAGAAAATAAGGTTTTTTAAGCAACTTAGACCATAGTTGTATTTTTCAGCATTTATCATAAAAATTCATAAAATTATCATAGAGATGAAACAAACTACCCCACCTCGTTAACAGATGCTATTTTCACTTTTTTTATGGATGTAATACCGTACTCAGACTGTATTAAATCTAGCTCAAACCACTAATAAATAATTCTCATTTGCAGTTTCTTCAAAAAATTCACGATTTATCCTTATTTCACTTCTATAATCCTTTTAATTTCTTTTTCTGTTTTTTGACTCATGCCAAAAATAAAATCGACCAAACTTATTGCGGGAATTATCATTGCGCTGATGCTGGCATTTGCCGCTTGGTATTTTTTAAAACCCAAAGAACAACAACCGCAATACATTACTGCCGAAGTGAGCCGTGGAGATATTGAAAGTGCGGTGTTGGCAACAGGCGTACTTGAAGCCACCAAAATGGTCAGTGTTGGTGCGCAAGTTTCAGGTCAAGTCAAAAAAATGTATGTTCAGTTAGGCGATCAAGTCAAACAAGGACAGTTGATTGCCCAAATTGACTCTGTACGACAGGAAAACGAGTTTAAAACAGCACAAGCCAGCATTAAAAACCAACAGGCACAATTGGCGGTTCGACAAGCTAATCTTGCTAAAGTCGCAGCAGAATATCAGCGTCAACAAGCCATGTATGCGCAAGATGCGACCTCACGTGCCGAACTTGAAACTGCCTTAGCCAACTATAAAACTTCACAAGCAGAAATTGCTGCCATTAACGCTCAAATTGAACAGTCACGCCTAACTTTAGACACGTCTAAAGAAAATTTAGGTTATACCCGTATTCTTGCCCCAATGGATGGCACTGTCGTTGCAATTGTGACCGAAGAAGGTCAAACCGTGAACGCCAATCAAAGTGCGCCCACGATTGTTAAATTAGCCAAACTTGACACCATGACTGTAAAAGCAGAAATTTCTGAAGCGGATGTAATGAAGGTCGAAGAGGGACAAACGGTCTATTTCACCACCTTGGGCAACAGTGAGAAAAAACATTACGCTACTTTACGTCAGGTAGAACCTGCACCCAAATCCATCAATACCGAAAGCAATAACAATACGTCATCATCTTCAAGTTCTGCCGTGTACTACAACGCTTTATTTGACGTACCAAATGAAGACGGCAAGCTACGCATCAATATGACCGCACAAGTGTCCATTGTATTGGCAGAGGCACGCAATGTGCTGACCATTCCTGCTGCTGCGGTACAAGGTGTAAACCGTTCACGCAGTCGTGGCAACAGCAATAATTCAGACAGCAACGTACGTGCTGAGCGCGACAATACCGATGCCAGTTCTAGCAAACGCCCTGCCCGCTTGGAATTGACTACCAATGAAAAAGCCTTGGTTGATCAAGGTAAAGCCTCTTTAGGCATGGTACGCGTGCTGCAAGCCGATGGTTCAGCTCGACCACAATCGGTATTGCTTGGCTTAAACAACCGCGCAACAGTACAAGTCATTCGTGGCCTAAAACTGGGCGATCAAGTCATTATTGCCGATGGTTCCGATACCTCAAACGATGCGGCGAAGCGTGGTGGTCGTGTTGGCCCATCAGTGAGAATGTAAGATGAGTCAGTCACAACCTCTGTTAGAGGTCACCAATCTGACCCGTGAATTCCCTGCGGGCGAATCTACAGTACAGATTCTCAAAGGTATTGATCTGAAGATTTACCCAGGTGAATTGGTTGCAATTGTGGGTCAGTCAGGTTCAGGAAAATCCACCCTCATGAATATTTTGGGCTGTCTGGATCAACCCACTACTGGCAGCTATAAAGTCAAAGGACGCGAAACTCGACAACTTGAAGCCGATGAATTGGCACAACTACGTCGTGAATATTTTGGTTTTATTTTCCAGCGCTATCACTTATTGGGTGATTTAAGCGCTGCGGGCAACGTCGAAGTGCCTGCAATTTATGCAGGTGCCGATGTTGAAGAACGACAAGCACGCGCGACTGCGCTGCTCAGTGACTTAGGTCTAGCCGATAAAACCCAAAACCGCCCAAGTCAGCTTTCAGGTGGACAACAACAACGTGTATCCATTGCACGTGCCTTGATGAATGGTGGCGATGTGATTCTTGCCGATGAACCCACAGGTGCACTCGACAAGAATAGCGGTATTGAAGTGATGCGGATTTTGCGTGAGCTGAATGCCAAAGGTCACACCATCATCTTGGTCACACATGACCATAATGTCGCTAAAAATGCCACACGGATTATTGAAATCAGTGATGGGCTTATTATTTCTGATCAGCCCAACACACCTGCCGATCAGGATGATATTACTCAACAAACCTTGCAACATCCGCCACAAAAAAGAACTTCAGCTTGGCGCTCTGTATTTGATCGTTTAGGTGAAGCCTTCCGCATGGCGCTACTGGCGATGAATGCGCATCGCATGCGCACCTTTTTAACCATGCTCGGGATTATTATCGGGATCGCTTCGGTTGTATCTGTTGTGGCACTCGGCAATGGTTCACAGAAACAAATTTTAGAAAACATCAGCAGTTTAGGCACCAATACCATCACCGTGTTTCAAGGGCGTGGTTTTGGTGATACCTCGCGCTCATCTCAGCTTAAAACCCTAATTCCTGCCGATGCCGATGCTTTGGCAGAACAACCTTATGTGGATGGGGTCAGCCCATCGGTCAATAGCAACGTCACAGTACGTTTTAAAGACACCGAGGCTTCTGCCACAGTCAATGGTGTGAGCGAAGACTTTTTCTATGTGCGCGGCATGAACTTCCAGTCGGGTCAGCCTTTTGACAAACACAGCGTGCTGGAACAAGCGCAAGATGTGGTGATTGATCACAACACCAAAAATACATTTTTTAGTGATGGCAGCAACCCTGTCGGGCAAGTAATTTTATTGGGCAGCGTACCCAGCCGTATTATTGGCGTGGTCGAAGAACAAAAAAGCATGATGGGCAATGCCGACAGCTTAAATGTGTATTTGCCCTACTCTACGGTAATGAGCCGCATGCTTGGCCAAAGCCATGTGCGCAGCATTATTGTACGAGTCAAAGATGAATATCCAAGTGCTGCAGCAGAAAATGCCATCCTAAGTCTGTTGGTACAGCGTCATGGTGCGCAGGATGTATTTACTCAAAATGCCGACAGTATCCGTGAAACCATCCAACAAACTACCGCCACCATGACCTTACTGGTTTCTGCTATTGCAGTGATTTCACTGGTGGTCGGTGGAATTGGCGTAATGAACATCATGTTGGTCTCTGTCACAGAACGCACCCAAGAAATTGGGGTACGCATGGCAGTCGGCGCACGACAAAGCGATATTTTGCAGCAATTTTTAATTGAAGCCATTTTAGTGTGTATTTTAGGCGGTGTACTTGGCGTCTTGCTCGCACTCGGAATTGGGCAATTGATTAATCATGTGGCAGGTGGAACCTTTCAAATGGCGTACTCCACCACCTCGATTGTAGCCGCTTTTGTCTGTTCAAGCCTGATTGGAATTGTGTTCGGTTTTATTCCTGCACGTAATGCTGCCCAACTGAACCCTGTCGATGCGCTATCTAGAGAATAAGGAATTAGAGTAAGGAATGATGATGCGATTTAACCAGAAGTCACGACAATTCAGCCAACTCGTCACTGCGCTTTTTCTTGGCAGCAGCTTAGTGGGTTGTGCAGCCGTAGTCAAAACACCTTATCAGGCACCTGCTGTAAATATTCCTCAACAGTTTGAGCAGCAGCAAAAAAGCCAGCAAGTCCTTGCACAACTAAATACAGACCGTTGGTGGACACTCTTTCACGATGCTGCTTTAAATCAATTGGTTGAACAAGTCTTGGCGCGTAACAGTGACCTCGCGGTTGCAGGACTGAATTTACAACAAGCCAGATTACAAGCAAAACAAAGCCAAAGTCAGCAAGGTGTCCGGATTGGCAATGCAGGTATTTCTACAGGGCATCAATTTAGTTTAGAGGGCAATGGTGATACAGCGCGTGGGATTTCGCTGAATTATCCCGGACTGAGCTATGAATTGGACTTATTCGGTAAACTTGCCAATCAGACTGAAGCTGCACGTTGGGAAGCCTTAGCCACCGAACAAGACTTACAAGCCATCGCACAAAGCCTGATTGCAACCACTGCCAATTTATATTGGCAATTGGGTTATTTAAATGAACGCTATGTTGTCGCACAACAAAACCTTGCCAGTACGCAAAAAACGTATCAATTGGTCAGTGCGCAATATCGCGCGGGTGCAGTTTCAGGATTGGATTTAAACCAAGCCGAACAAGCCCTGCAAAGTCAAAAATCAACCTTGAGCCAAATTGCACAGCAAAAAGTTGAAACACGCACCGCCTTGGCAGTTTTACTGCATCAACCTGTGCAAATGTTGAATATCAATGAACCACAGAGTTTAGCCGCTGTTCGTTTACCGAATATTACTGCTGGCTTACCTGCAGAACTGCTGTCACGTCGTCCCGACTTACGTGCAGCCGAATTACGTTTACGTAAAGCCTTGGCCAATAAAGATGCCAATCGAGCCAGTTATTACCCATCCATCAGTCTTACAGGCACACTCAGTACAGGTGTCGGTACAGGCGCGCATACCTCTTTAAGCGATGCCCTAAAAAACCCAATTGCCACTTTAGGTGCAGGTTTAACCCTGCCATTTTTGCAATGGAATGATATGCAGCGCGATCTAAAAGTGAATGCTTTGGAATATGAAAAAGCCATTGTGCAATATCGACAAACTTTATATAAAGCCTTTGCCGATGTCGAAAATGCACTGTCAGCACGAACCGCGCTGAATCAACAAGTCGCGCTGCAAAGCCGCAATTTAGCACTGGCAGAGAAAACTGAACGCTTAACTGAGGTGCGTTATCGGCATGGTGCGATTGCCTTAAAAAACCTGCTAGATGCACAAGAAACCACCCGCAATGCACGTTTAAGTTTATTGCAGACCAAGCAAAACCAATACAACGCCTATGTGACTTTATTGCAAGCGTTGGGTGGTAGTCCGATTCAAAACATTCAATAATGCAAGAGTTGATCTAAATTGATCACGATAAAAAAAGCCTGTGGATGATTTTAAACATCCACAGGCTTTTGCTTGCTTTGTATATAAACTTTGAAATTAAGTTTTCTCAGATAATAACACTTCTTTACTTAATACTTGATGGCTACTGGTCGCAATTGGCAAACTGACTTTAAAAGTCGTTCCCACACCTTCTTTCGATTCCACCACAATTTGCCCGTGGTTCAAATCGACAAAACGCTTACACAACACCAAACCTAAACCAATACCCTTTTCACCTGCAGTGCCTTTAAAACTAACAGTAAGTTTAGGCTCGAACAGCGTTTCGAGTTGTTGTGCAGTCATGCCCAAACCTGTATCTTGAATATAAATATCCACACTGGTTTCTGTTTGCTCTGCACGTAAAATGACTTTGCCTGTGCCATCGGTAAAGGTAAATTTCAGCGCATTCGACACCAAATTTTGAATCACCGAGGTAATCATATTGATGTCGGCATAAACTTTAATGCCTTCTTCAACTTGATCAATCAGTTCAATATTTTTCTTGATTGCCAAACTTTTCAACACATCGCAAACAATTTTGGTCGATTGCTTTAACTCAAAATTAATTGGGTGATACACAAAGCGTCCACCCTCTGCCATCGCCCAATTCAATAAACTTTCTAGCAAGTTATAGGTCGATTGTGCTGTGTCGAATAAATAGTCGGCAATATTTTGAATACTAGAATCATCCAAAGTTTCGCGCTCTTGCGCTAAAACTTCCGAAAACCCCAATAAGCCATGAAATGGCGCGCGCAAATCATGCGCAATAATTTGGAAAAATTTGGTTTTACTAAAATTCAATGCAGACTGCTGTTCATACAGTTCTTTTAAGCTTGCATAATCAACTTTTAATTCAATATAACGCACCAAACCTGCAGCAAACTCCGCCACTGTCGGCAAAGCACCTAAACTAAACGCTTCTTCACGATGATCAAATAACAACAACTGCCCAATCGACTCGCCATCGGTTTTGAGTAAATCCAGTGCGATTAGGCGCGCGGCTTCTATCCCCAAACTTGCGATGTGCTGCACAAAATTTGCATATTGAGGATGTTGAGGTTCAATCAGTTGCTGACCTTGAAAGAAAGCGTCTAACCGTGCGTTTGGGTTGGCACGAAAGGCTTTAAAAACTTGATTGGTGGAATACCAGATGTACGGCTCATTTTTAAAAGTCAAAATGGCATGATCGACTTGCAGCATTTGACGGGCAAACTTCAAAAAACCATCAATTTGGTTACTTGGCGTATGTACACCCAATAATAACGAGAGTGTGCAAGCACTGAGTTGCTCCGTTTCAGGACCAATTTCCAGCAACTGTATTTTCATTTTTGCCTCGTTAATTAAAGTGTGCCGCGCCTATGAATTATTTTGTCTACAAAACTCATCCACTGAATTCAGAGTTAACCTACAAACTTTAACACAAAACACAAGCTTTCAAACTAATTTAAAAAACTGCGTAACAACTCGGCATTTCTTCTTTACTACTTGATTTTTTCATCTATGGATTAACAAGGGTTTAGCTCACGCTTGATTATGATTTTTGATGGATCAAACGGTGCTACAAACCCGCTAAAAAATACGCTTATTTTTGTAAAATTTGGACCATAAAAATAGATCTAAACTTTTAAAATATAAATCAGGCTTTTTATCTGTAGATTTCCCTCCGTTTTTGAAGAAAATCTCAACTTCTATACAAGAGTTTACATTGCATCACACTGTAAAAAATAGAAGCAACATATTGATAAACATATAAAATAAATAGAATAAATATATCCACCTATCATTTTCATCGGTTATTTATCAAACATTCGACTTAAGTCGAACCCTCAACTGGTTAATTTATAATAAAATATACATATATTTTTGATGTCATATCTTCATCATACGATTTGATTAGTATTTCAACAGTAAATACTCAAGGCGATTTTTAGGTTTAAATAGGCTCATTTTTACATTAAGCCGTGTCTTGACTCGCACAAATGCGACACATCATTTCGTAGCGAAATGGCGTCATCACTGTAATTACGTTGACTGAAATGCATAGAGAGTCGATACTCTCAAGGTTAAATTAGGCAAATCGGTTCGCAGGGGCTGAGTCATCATCTCGCTCCTAAAAAACTCAATCAAAGCAAGGGGCTATATATGGCTGGTGGAAAGTCAAAAATCATTTACACACTGACCGATGAGGCGCCATTGTTGGCGACCTACTCTCTACTGCCGATCATTGAGACCTTTACTAAGCCTGCTGGCATCGAGATTGTCAAGAGTGATATCTCTGTCGCAGCACGCGTACTCTCTGAATTCTCGGAATACCTAAGCGAAGAACAGAAGGTAGCCGACAACCTCGCAGAGCTTGGACGTCTCACGCAAGATCCAGATACCAATATCATCAAACTTCCAAACATCAGTGCTTCAGTTGCTCAGTTAGTTGCATGTATCAAGGAATTACAAGCAAAAGGCTATGCAATTCCTGACTATCCTGAAAATGAAAATACTGCAGAAGATAAAGCTTTACGCGCTCGTTTTGGCAAATGCTTAGGCTCAGCAGTAAACCCTGTATTACGTGAAGGTAACTCTGACCGTCGTGCGCCTGCTGCAGTGAAAAACTATGCAAAAAAACACCCGCACTCTATGGGTGAATGGAAGCAATGGTCACAAACTCACGTTTCACACATGGATGAAGGCGACTTCTACCATGGCGAAAAATCGATGACGCTTGACCGCGCACGTAACGTAAAAATGGAACTCATCACTCAATCTGGTGAAACCATTGTACTGAAAGAAAAAGTAGCGTTACTTGACGGCGAAATCATCGATTCTATGTTCATGAGCAAGAAAGCGCTTTGCGACTTCTATGAAAAAGAATTGGATGATTGTAAAGAAGCAGGCATTTTGTTCTCTTTACACGTAAAAGCGACCATGATGAAAGTTTCACACCCGATTGTATTCGGTCACTGTGTGAAAATTTACTATAAAGAAGCGTTTGAAAAACACGGTAAATTGTTTGAAGAACTTGGCATTAACGTCAACAACGGTATGGCAGGTCTTTATGAAAAGATCGAAACCTTACCAACTTCTTTACGTGAAGAAATCATCGAAGATTTACACGCATGCCAAGAACACCGCCCTGCACTTGCAATGGTGGATTCTGCAAAAGGCATCACCAACTTCCACTCTCCAAACGACGTAATTGTAGATGCTTCTATGCCTGCAATGATTCGTGGTGGCGGTAAAATGTGGGGTGCTGACGGTAAACCTTACGACTGTAAAGCAGTAATGCCTGAATCTACTTTCGCGCGTATTTACCAAGAAATGATCAATTTCTGTAAGTGGAATGGTAACTTCGACCCACGTACGATGGGTACTGTGCCAAACGTAGGTTTGATGGCGCAAAAAGCTGAAGAATACGGCTCACACGACAAGACTTTTGAAGTTCCTGCTGCAGGTGTTGCAAACATCACTGATATTGACACTGGTGAAGTGTTGATGACTCAAAACGTAGAAGAAGGCGACATCTGGCGTATGTGTCAGGTGAAAGATGCACCTATTCGCGACTGGGTTAAACTTGCAGTAACACGTGCACGTAACTCTGGTATGCCAGCAATTTTCTGGTTAGACCCGTACCGTCCACACGAAAACGAAGTGATCAAGAAAGTTCAAAAATACTTAAAAGATCACGACACGACTGGTTTAGATATTCAAATCATGTCACAAGTTCGTGCGATGCGTTATACACTTGAGCGTGTTGCGCGTGGTTTAGACACCATTTCTGTAACAGGTAACATCTTACGTGACTACCTCACTGACTTGTTCCCAATTATGGAGCTTGGTACTTCTGCGAAAATGTTATCTATCGTTCCGTTAATGGCGGGTGGTGGTATGTACGAAACTGGTGCGGGTGGTTCTGCGCCTAAACACGTACAACAACTTGTTGAAGAAAACCACTTACGTTGGGATTCATTAGGTGAGTTCCTTGCGCTTGCTGCTTCTTTAGAAGAAATGGGTATTAAAGAAGATAATACTCGTGCGAAATTACTTGCATCAACTCTTGATCAAGCGACCAGCAAATTACTTGATAACGACAAGTCTCCATCACGTCGTACTGGCGAACTGGACAACCGTGGCAGCCACTTCTACTTGGCAAAATTCTGGGCAGAAGCACTTGCTGCTCAAGATGAAGATGCTGAGTTGAAAGCGAAGTTTGCACCACTTGCACAAGCTTTAGCTGCAAACGAAGACAAAATTGTTGCTGAACTTGCGGAAGTACAAGGTAAATCGGTTGATATCGGTGGTTACTACGCAGTAGATCAAGCTAAAGTGAATGCAGTAATGCGTCCAAGCGCAACATTCAATGCTGCACTTGAAACTATTTAATGCGATGACATCGCACTGATACGATTCAGTGCCTGTTCTACAAAAAACCAGTGTGAAAGCACTGGTTTTTTGTTGGCAGTAAATTGATAAAGACTGAATAGGTGAGCTATATCTTCACATATATCTTTATTTCTTATTCTGTATACCCATTCTTATCCATGAGTCCCAAAAGTTAAATTGAAGCAAACAACAATCTTCATATAAAAACTTAAGGATATTCAAATCATTGGATAAAGTTCAGACAATAAAAAAAGCCCCCAAGTCTTAATATGCTTGAGGGCTTTTCCTTTATATGGTCCCGAGGGTCGGACTCGAACCGACACGTCATCTCTGACAGCGGATTTTGAGTCCGCCGCGTCTACCAATTTCACCACCTCGGGTAGGTGTTGATGGGTATAATAAACTTTTTTGACAGCTTGTCAACGCAAGTTTTTTGCAATTGTTTAAAATTAAATCAGCTGTCATTTTTTTGATTTATAATCGACCAATTTCATCCATAAAACCTAAAAAAGCATATACTAGGCACAGTTTTCCCAGTGTTCTAACTTGTTTTTATCATGCAGCTTTCTGACTTTAATTTTAATCTCCCCGATGAACTCATTGCTCGTTACCCACTAGCAAGTCGTAGCGCCTCTCGTCTGCTGCATCTTGATGCTCAAGGTCAGTATCATGACCATCAATTTACCGACTTACTGAATTTACTCGAAGCGGGCGATTTACTGGTACTTAACGATACCAAAGTCATGAAAGCGCGTCTTAAAGGTAAACGTGCCACAGGCGGTGCAGTGGAAGTCTTGGTAGAACGTCTGCAAGATCAATTTATTGCCCATTGCCATATTAAAGCCAGCAACTCACCAAAAGCAGGTGCAGAACTGTTTATTGGGCCTGATGCTGTAAAAGTGACCGTACAAGGTCGCCATGAAAACTTATTTATTGTCGAGTTTTCGCAGCCTATTTTAGACGTATTGGATGCCTACGGTCAGCTGCCTATTCCCCCCTACTTTAACCGTGAAGCAGAAGCGATTGATACCGAACGCTATCAGACCGTATTTAATGACCCGAGCAAACTTGCCAGTGTGGCAGCGCCTACAGCAAGCCTGCACTTTGATGAAGCTTTGCTGCAACAATTAGCAGATAAAGGTATTCAAAAAACCTTCGTGACCTTACATGTAGGTGCAGGTACTTTCTTACCTGTACGTACCGATGACATTGCCAATCATGTTATGCACAGTGAATGGTGTGAGGTCTCAGACGCTGCTGTAGATTTAATTCGTGCCACCAAAGCACGTGGCAATAAAGTCATTTCAGTGGGTACCACCGCTACCCGTGCTGTAGAAAGTGCAGCACAAGCTCACGGCGGCGAATTGGCTGCATGGACGGGCGATACACAAATTTTTATCTATCCTGGTTATCAGTTTAAAGTGGTAGATCGCCTTATTACCAATTTCCACTTGCCTGAATCGACGCTATTGATGCTGGTTTCTGCCTTATCAAGTCGTGAGTATGTAATGCATGCTTATCAACATGCCGTGTCAGAACACTATCGTTTCTTTAGTTATGGCGATGCCATGCTGATTGACCAAGCGCAAGCCTAAGCCTTTGTGAAGAACCTCCATGCCGCTCGATACTGTCCAACACTCCATTCACATTCGACGCAAGAAGAATAAGCGAGTATTTCGCAATATCGCGCGGCTTTGGGATATTGGAAAAAAAGCCCAAAGCCATCAAGAAATTTTGGATGGTTTGCACCCTTGGCAAGATGACATTACCTTAAAATTTGAAAATGTTTTGCCGATACTGCTGGGCATTATAGGTGTGCTATTCTGTTTATTACTCTTGATTCAACCGAGTAATATTTGGCTGCAATTTTGTTTGCTGATTGGTGTAGTCTGTATTTTTTGGGCATTTATTACCTATGAACAAGATGATCCCATTGAAGAAGTCATTGCTTTTTTAGAACAGGAAAGCATTGCTCAACGCTACCAACTGGCATGGCAACAACCACCGCAGCACCTCGCCAAAACCTTGCAACCCATTTACTTTATCGCCCATTTAAAAGCGATGTTCCCCTTATTTCATTTGGGTAATCTTTCCAATGACATTACCCGCTATGCCAGTACCGTTTGGCTTGATCAACAGGGCAAACAACATCAGGTTTTGCTTTTTGAATACCGCTATGTCAGTGAAATACGTATTAAAGACAAAAATGGAAATGATTATAAAGTCAAAGAAGTGGTGCGCTATGTATCGGGTGTCTTTGTCTTTGATGTGAAAATTCAAGGTTTAGCCATTAGCACCAATAAAAAAACTTTTGGTGCGCCCTACCATGTACCATGGCATACCAGTGACATCCGACTGAATCAAAAACTCAATTTCTTTGGTAGTGATGCGATTCAAATGGCGCGCACACTCAGCCCCGCTCTGGTGTTAAAACTGGATGATTTTTTCCAGCATCAGCAAGGGGATTTATTGTTTCACCCTGAACGACACACCTTATGTTTTTTAGGCAGCAAAAATCTGTTTGAAATTTCCAGTAAAGCAAAAAATATTCAAGATATTTCCGCATTGCGTGGACACTTACGCACTTTTAAATTACCTTATTTAGAACAATTACAGACAGATTTGGTTGATTTTCTGGACTAAGAAAATCATCTTGGGGCAAAACATGGGTATCGCAATTTTTCTTTTGGTTGTCATCGTCTTGGTGATGCTGGGCATCATGATTCGTAACAACATCGTACGCCACCACAACGCCACCATCCGCGCTTGGGCAGATGTGACCAGTTTTGAACGACAGAAATTAAAAACGCTCGAAGAACTTGCACCAGTGGTCGAACAATATGCGGGCATGGAAAAAGGCACTTTAGAAAAAGTGACTGAACTGCGCCAAAATATTATGAACCTAAACATCAACAATGCCGATATCAGCCAATTACAACGTGTTGAAGCCTTGAGCAAAGAATTGATGCGCAGCTTGAATGTGGTGGTCGAAAATTATCCTGAACTCAAAGCCGACCAACTATATTTAAAAATGATGCATGAAATTGATGAGCAGAACGAAAATGTCGGTGCTGCGATTACTATTTATAACCGCAATGTCGAGTTGTTTAATAACTATATTCAGGTCTTTCCCAACAACATGATTAACACTGCAACCACAGCGAAAAAACCTGTGCGCGCCTTTCGGGACAACAGTGCAGCACAAAGTTTTGATTATCGCCCAAACTTTTAAGCCATTGAATGCTAAGCCACTCATTTAAAATTATTTTTCAATACATAAATAAAAACAGCAAGCACGAAGCTTGCTGTTTTTTTCAGATTTCAACTAAACACATGACTGTGTCAGATACTGCACCTGATTACGTCCCTTATTTTTTGCCAGATACAACAATTCATCGGCTGAATGCAGAAAATCGACCACATTGTGATATTGCTGATTTTGATCATAGCTATTTACACCAATACTCACAGTGACTTGGGCAATCTCCCCTGTCTTGGTATGTGGAATTTCCAGCGCATATACTGCCTGCCTAAAGTTTTCAGCAAGTTGTACAGCATCTGCCAATGGTGTTTCAGGCAATAGCACCACAAACTCTTCACCACCAAAGCGAGCCACAAAGTCAGATGCACGCGCAAAGTGTTGTTTAAGCAACTGCGCCACACTAATCAAACAATGATCACCCTGTAAATGTCCATAATTGTCGTTATAAGGCTTGAAATGGTCGATGTCGATAAACAAGAGAGACAATGCATGTTGATGACGCACAGCACGTTTAAATTCGTTTTCTATACGCTCACTGAGCGCCTTTCGATTGGCAACCAAGGTCAGCGGGTCTTGTAAGCTCAAAGCCAGATTTTTGCGACTCAACGCTTCGAGTTCCAACTCCATTTGTTTACGCGCAGAAATATCAAACATAAACCCAATAATCGCCACAGTTTCGTTATTTTCACGAATCACATGCACCACATCACGAATCCAGACATAATCTCCTGTAGCGGTTAAGGCACGATAATCCGCTTCGTGGTCTGTGCCTTGATCGGACAGACTCACACACATATTCACGGTCTTGTCCCGATCTTCAGGATGCATCCGATCAATCCAATCTTGTGCAGTTTTCCAGCTGTCTTGCGTCCAACCCAGTAAAGACTCAATTTGTGGGCCAATATAGCTAAAAGCTTTGGTTTTCCAGTTAATCTGCCACGGAATTGCATTCGTGGTTTCCAAAAGTGTTTTATAGAATTGGTCTTCTTTTAGTGCACTGTTTAATTCACTCATAGCCCACCTCTATGAATTGATTTTAATTACAATTTAACAACTTAAGTGAGCTTTGACTACAATTTGTTTTGTCTTATTGACATTTTTCTCAGCTTTGACACAATCATGAGGTTGAGCAAAATATAAACAACAATTGCTCAAAACATAAATCCCAAAATAAAAAGTAAGCCGATAAAATGTTAGAACATATTCAGAACCTGAAAAACACCCTCATTCAAGAGTGATTTATAGCAAATAATTATTTTGACAAATATAGTCAAACATATACAATTTAGGTATTAAATTTTAAAAAAACTTGCAATGAAATACTTGACTGAAAGCTTAAAGAAAGTAGAGCAAGACCTTGCTTATTTTGTATCCCCTGAAAATAAAGATGGGTTTATTAAGGAATTTGCATCATGGGTCTATGGTGAGTGGTCAAAGAATGATTTCTATGAAACCGATATTGTAGATTTAGGCTATGATTGTTCTTCGTACCCTGAAAAAACAAATCAATCACTCTCCGATAAATGCCCCACCTATGCTGATTTTATTAATGCAAATACAGGCTTTTCTGAATGTACTCACGTTTCAGGACAAGGTATGCGCTGTCAAGAATATGAGGAAAAATTATTAGAGATTTTTGGTGATGCTTGCGCTAAAAAACTAGATGATTTAGTAGAGCCATATCAACTAGAAGTGCCTGAAAAATACAAAAAATTTGCAGAAAATATTAGTGAACTAATTTTCCTTGAAGTTGTTGATCATCATGAGGATTCAGAACTTTATGAGGTTTGTGACGATATTTTATTAAAATATAATCAGCTAGGAGTCGCATCATCCCCTTATACATGCCCTATCTGTGGATGGGATGAAGACAATGATCTAGCCATATATTGTGATGAATCCATATTTAAAGACTATACACTTGAGGATTTCAAGAAGTTAGCGGAGATTGATTAATGTACTCTCCTGCTAAATTCGGTGAAATGATTGGGAAGTCGGTTAAAACTCTACAAAGATGGGATGCCGAAGGTATTTTGGTTGCATGTCGAAATCCTAAAAATCGCAGATACTACACGCACGATCAATACCTTGAATATATCGGTATAAAAGCAACGGAAGCTAAATCATCAGTAATTGTTTATTCAAGGGTATCTAGTGTTGCTCAAAAGCCCGATTTAGCTAATCAGGTGTCAGCTTTAGAAACTTTTTGTACTGTAAATGGCTATGCTGTTGATGATTGGGTGTCAGAGGTTGGAAGTGGTTTGAATTATAAAAGAAAGAAATTCAATCAGCTTTTTCTTGATATTGAAATGGGTAAAGTTTCAATGCTTGTCATCGCTCACAAAGACCGTTTGGTGCGTTTTGGTTTTGAGTGGTTTGAATCTTTTGCTGAAAGACATGGTTGTAAAGTTATTATTATGAATCAAGAATCTCTTTCCCCAACGGAAGAAGTAACACAAGACTTGTTAGCGATTATTCATTGTTTTTCCTCTCGACTTTACGGATTAAGAAAATACAAAGAAAAAGTTAAAGAATTAGTGAACATCAAGGAATAACTTTTGAAACTAACACGCATCCACCATTGTAAAAACTTGAATGTGCAAAAGTACAAACAGCTTGAGAAACAAGCTGTTTTACTTGGTCGTATTCGTAGCGA
>NZ_NOZT01000050.1:0-28233 GCF_002412355.1 Acinetobacter sp. YT-02 | reverse complement strand
CATTATTTGTGTGGGCGGTCGAGCTCCGCCTGGGCGAAAAAAGCGGCTGCTTTACGTAGAATTTCATTGGCACGTTTTAATTCTTTAATTTCACGTTCCATTTGCTTCATTTTTTCTTGGTCAGATATCTGTTGTACTTTGGCAGGATTTAGTTGATCCATATGCTTTAAATACCAAACACGCAATGTTTCAGGAGTACAACCCTTGCGCAGCATGCTGCTCAGGTGCAATAGCTGTGATTGCAGCCCAAGTAGAAGGATAATCTTTTTCAGATTCAGTCAATAATTGAACCGCTCTTTCTCTGATTTCAGGGGTATATTTTGGTTTTGTCATTGGAACATTCTCTCAAGAAAGTTGGTCTCCGACAAACCCGGTACGGTTCAGTATGATAAATGGAAATGAGTCTGTAACACGCAGTATAGGAGGAAATAAGGGGGATATGAATATGATGTACACAAAGCTACGCTTAACGATTAAAGATGTTTGTCACATGCTGTCGGTAGAGCGTGATAAATTAAATAAATTAGTTAAAACTGATCCAAGCTTTCCAAGACCAATAAAGGAAGGGGCAAGCAGGCAAGCTGCTGTATATTTTGACTACAACGAGTTAGTAAACTGGTGGGAAGATCAAAAGCAAGCTCGATATAGCTGATGTTTGATAAAGACCAAGATAGCTTATGTTGTCTTGGTCTTTTAATCGGACATATATTTGAAAAATAAAAGATTGCATAACTACTAAGTTTATTTATATTCATATCTTTAGCTAAAGCAATACAGATGGTAAGAGATGAATAATATAAGACAAGATGAACAATTGTGGTCAGCAATATATGATCTTCATGTTCTGCTAAAAGAGAAGAAGAATGAGGAAAATCTCTATCAAGAATTATTTGAAAAGCATCCAATAATTTTCTCAGTTATAGGAGTTGATATTGCTAAACCATTTGAAAAAAGTTCGCCCTATTCCTTACCTTACGATGAAGATAAAGAATATACACCGGAGCCTGACTTCATTGGGGTAGAATTGTCTGCTGGAAATATCATAGTAGTTGAGTTAAAAACACCTTTTGTTGGTGATATTACTACTGCTCGTTACGATGGAAATCGAGCTAAGTTTAAATCTTTAGCAGAAGGTTATATTTCACAAGCCACTGAGTACGTTGAATCTATTCGTCAAAGATCAGAGGCAAGAGATGTAGTTAAGCGCGAGCTCAACTTTGAGAAGATTGCTGACTATCGTGTGAAACTCATATATGCACTTAGTGCTGAAAATGATAATAGTCTTGTCAGTTCCCTTGCTGCACAAAGAAAGGTTCCAACAGAGATAATCTTTTATGATGAACTCTTAAATAAATTAATAAAAGCATACTCAGTATCACGCACAGATATAGCAAGTAGATCAGGATGGGTTTTTGTATTTCACATTTATTTAAGTCATCAACAACCTGCTGACAGAGTAGTTATTGCTGAGTATGGAGGGAAAGACAAGAATAAAGTTTCAGTTTGCTTGGAAAATGGCATCTTGATTTTTAAATGTATAGATTCAGAAAATAAATCTCATTGCTTAGAATCACCTCTAGATAAATTAGGGCCACACTACGTAAGATTTGAATTTTCAAATGATTCAGACGGTATATATATGTCACTAAATGTCAATAATATAGAATCTGAACTTAAGATAGGAAAAAAGAAACTTAATCTTGACCCAGATATAGATTATTTAACGTTCGGTGCTGATTCCACTGGTAATAATGGGGCACATTTTTATATGTTTACAAACTATGCAGTGAATAGAACAATGGATATAAAAGAAAAGCTTGATTCCTATTATCATTTTAAGAAAAAAATAGGTGAAGCAAATACATGTTTAGAATTCAAACCTCAACATTTTATGGTAAGACAGTCATCTGGACATTTAGTCCAAGAAGAAGATGTATTAAAGCCTATAACAAGAAATTGGCCTTTGTGGTCTTTTATGAACTAGTAAACATCTGATGCTGTGTATGGTATTTTGTATGGTTGATTATCTATTAAAAAATAATTCTATATATATCAATACATTAAATTATTAGTTTAATTGACGCCACCCCACCAAAATTCTTTCCAAAGTAATCCGTCGGAATCTAAAAAAGCCTTTAAACTCAATGTCTAAAGCCTTTTTTATTGGCTGTATTGTTCGACCCTCTCCTAAGCTGTGTGACCCTGTTTTTACTTTATGTGTCAAAATTGGGACAATTTGACCCACTAAATAAGTTTAATTATGTGGGACAAAGATATGTCATTTACTGATGTGCAATGTAAAAAAGCACTACCCTAGGAAAAACAGTACCGCCTTTCTGATATTAATGGCCTGTCTTTACGAATCGATCCGAATGGTAAAAAATATTGGTCTATCAGATACACGGAAAATGGACAAAGGAAGTCCAAAGCATTAGGTATCTATCCTGAGCTAAGTTTAAAGCGTGCAAGGGAGATCGCGCTTGATCTGAGATATAAACTCAAAAATACAACTGAGGTTGAGCAGGAGCAGCCTTATTTTAAGGAAGTCGCAGAGGATTGGTTCAATAATCAAAAAGAAACCTGGTCATCCAAACATATCAGTAATGTACGAGCTTCATTGGATGAGCTTTATATTGCTCTTGCTAATAAGCGTATTAATCAGATTCAGGCTCCGGAGATTTTGCAAATCATTAAGAAGATTGAGGCAAGAGGCTCGCTTGAAATTGCAAAACGGACCTTATCTCGTTGCGGCATGGTCATGAAGTATGCTATTGCGCATGGCTATCGTTATGATAATCCGGCAGGTGATCTGGTTTATGCTCTTAAGAACAAAAGAGTCAAAAACCTGGCTTCGCTTACAGCCTCTGAAATGCCTGAATTTTTAAGAAAGATAAGAGCATACCCAAGTGATGCTCAGACACATCATGCCATTATTCTGATTATGCTGACAGGGGTTCGGGTTAGTGAATTGCTGCAAGCACGTTGGGAAGAATTTGATTTAGAAGGACGTAAGTGGGATATCCCTGAAGAGCGGATGAAGAACCGTCTTCCGCATCGTGTACCGTTGACGGACATGATGATTGCTGAGCTAAAGGCTTTGAGGCTTACCCATAATCAGGAACTGCTATTTCCACATCGTTTAAATAACAAAGAACCTATGCGTAGCGAGTCTATTTTGGCTGTGATCAAACGTTCAGGCTATGCGGGACGAATGACCACACATGGTTTTAGATCGCTATTCAGTACAGTTATAAACGAATCGAATCTGTTTAATCCAGATGCCATTGAACGCCAGCTTGCACATGTGCCCCAGAATAGAATTCGCTCGGCATATAACCGAGCGCAATATTGGGATGAGCGGGTGAGATTGATGGAGTGGTATGGAGAGCAGGTTAAAATATGGATAGAATATTGATATTAATTTATACAAGACTAAATAAACTGAAATCCCCCTTGAAGCATATTGGTTCAAGGGGGATTTTTTATGTCTGATAGAAATATTGGTTGGTGGAAATACTTGTCTAGCATGTTGTAATTGAGTGCAATGATTATTGTAAGTTATAAAATTTGCTGTTGTATCTGTAAAAAATTGCTGCGATAAAAACCTGAGTTTGCTGTAGTAAAAAAAGAGTAAATGATTCATTATAGAATAATAAAACAATAACTTAGGGTATTTCAGCGTGTCTAATACTACTTATTTGAGCAATTCTTCCTTCGTGCGGAGCAGTGATTTATTTAAGATTATGGAACTCCGCTATTCACATTCTATTTTTGATAAGGATGGTTGTTTTAATATCATCTCATCACCAGTTTCAAATTCCTTAGAGTTGATTCGATGGTATCGTAATTGTGAAGATTATTTTTACCAATTGTCCGTCGAAGCTACGCCTCCTTCTGTAAATGATTTTGCGTCCTTTCAAACAGAATCAGATAAGTTAATAGTCAAAGATGAAGTGCTTGGAAATTTTGGAATAACAGAATACTCACAAGATTGTAGGAAGCTATACTCTGATTTGAGGTTACGTGAATATCGAAATTTGGTACTAAAAAAATATGGTGACAATGAACTGACCCATTGGTTAAAGGAAGTGTACCCCGTACGAGAACAGCTAAAATTATTAGCCAAAAATGAAGCGCGATTTGATGTAGATTTAGAATATCAATATCAATTTGAAGACGTACAGCTATTTTTAAAAAATACCCAGAGTGCATACTTTTTAGCATTTGATATTGAAATTGAAGCGGATCAGTTCAAAGGGGATGCGATTGAAAATTGGCGAGAAAATGCTGTTTTGTTAAAACCTCTATTAGAGAATGCGCTGAATGATATTCTGAAACAACAGTCGGATACTTTACGATTTTATGTGAAGTTTGAAGATGATGGGATATATGGCTTTCGATTCCATGTAGTCATTTTTTTGCAATCTTTGACTTTGACTGAATCATCGTGGCTAGCAGAATTTAATGAAAAATTGCAACATAGATTGTCTGATAAAGTGTTGTTAAATGAGTGGTTGAATCCACTTTACACAAAAAAAATAAACGAATGGCGTAATCATAGGGATTTAAATGAATTATGTTATTCCAAAGAAGATTTGGATAAGATTGAGCAAAGTATCCATTCCACTTTTCAAGACTATCAGCACGATATTATTTTTAAAATTATCAATTGGAATGAGCAATTAAGAAAGCTTCAACCTGAATTAAAGTTTGGAATAGATGATTCTTTTAGTAATGAAGACAGGCAAAAATTAGAGTATTGGGGGATTAAATACTTATTTATTTCTAGTAAGTATCTATATTTCCAGAAACATCATGAGGATTTACATCCATCTATAGTAAGCTTTGTTTATCGATCATCAACCTACCCTAAAAAAATTCAGACTAAATTAGCAACACCTGAAAAACAGGAAAAATATAGTCGCTGTAGGGGTGAACAGAAGACAGAAAATTCAAATCAGTCAGGAAGAAAAAAATCTCAAGTGAATGAAGGGCCTGTAACATATCAAAGAAGGACTGAGGTTAACCAAACTTCTTTCTACAGTGAAAAATTTGATATTACCAATAATTTACCTTTGGCTGACATTGTTGAATCAAAACCTAGACCAAAATTTCAAAGTAAACCTATTTTCAAAATAGAAAAGCTTCATGTTGGTGCACCTAAAGATGAAGATCTAATAAATCCATCAAAAATCCCCATTTTGAAAGACTTTATTGATTACGTCTTGGATGAGAAAAATGGCATATGGAAAACAGAAATTAAAAATAAGCAACGTGTCAGTTGGGCTGAAATATTATTTAAAAATAAGATTCTTGATGCAGAATTTTTAGATTTTCTGATCAGGTTTGAGCATTTTATTGATAATTTACTAAGTGCTGCAAATCCTTATTTTGCAGTAGTACCAAAACGAGAATGTAATCCTGAAGAAATGTCTGTTGTTGGGGGGCAGTATCTTTCTTTACTTTATGACTTTCATACACAAGATATTGAAAATAAGTTAAATGAGCTGAGTATTCAATCAGGTTATTGGATTTTGGTTACTAAGATGTTTGAATCTCGTCCTAATGAAGAATATCAGTCCGATCTTTCACAATTGAAGATGCATCACCAGCAAGTTCAAAAGCTTAATGACTTGATGAAAAAGGCGCAAGTATTGGTCGCAGAGTATCAAAAGAAAATGAAGCAACCTTTAACATATCTAAAGTATGCAAATGCAAAGTTGTGGCAAAAGGCTTTTGATCAAGAACGCATTCTTATGCGTTGGCAATTTAATCTGCCAAGTGACTCCAATGTAAAAGAAGGATTAATGTCACTTTTTAATAAATTTAAAACGAGGTTATCAGGTAAAGAACGTCACTTTAAGGATGTTCAACATATTCTATTGGAATGTAAGAAGCATCAAAGTGTTTCTTTGGATGTTGTATTGATTTTTGATAGTGCTGAATTAGCGGAAAATCAAAATAAGCTCAGTGAGCATGTTGTAGAATTATGGACAAAAACTGTAGAAGCTGAAATGAAAAAGCGAGGAAACCAAATGAATTTTGGTCAACTTGAAGATTTAGCACATAGTATTAGCTTGATTCCAACACATGAACAATTGGCAGTGAAATATCTATTTATTAAAAATAGTAAGATGGCTAAGGACAAATTAGTCATTTCTGATCTTATTCCATTTTTTATTTCGCAAGCTATTTTTTTACAGGATGTCTCTTCCGATCAAAGATACAAACTCAGCATGAGCCAATATTTAACAAACTTGTTTGTTAAAAAAGAGTCTGTGAGTAAGAAACCTTTAAGATCTACAGTTAAAAAAATGCCATTGAAACTGGAAGAACATACAACAAAACTAAGCTTAACAATTGACGAATCAGTGACTTAACTTTAGCTTAACTCAACCACCCCCATATAGCCCGTAATATGGGGGTATTTAAGAAACACCGCCCTTGCCACTAGGAACTATTGAGGTGTCTTTCTAGTATGTCTTATTCGGTAGTTTATAATATAAACAAATAAAGCTTAGGATTATCAATAACTCACAGAAAGAATAAAACACATTTATCTGATGATACCGTGATTTCAATAAACTATACGATTTCAATTGCATCAACTAATGATAGTGAACACATATTGATCTATACGTAATCGGAGCAATCATAGATTTATTCAAGCCTTCAACCCAAACTCATAAAAGTAAGTGAATTCAATACCTGACTGAATATTGGTACAACAAGATAAGATAGCTTTCAAAATAAAAAAATACATAAGTGACTGATGAGATGAACCAACTAAAGGAAATTCACACAATGACATCTCAACGACAAAATCAACCACTTTCAGAAAGCCAAATTCTATTGGATATTGAAAAATTCACACAAGAAATTATTAGTTGTGGACTTTATTCTGAACAATTGACGTACTTCAAATACCTTTTGGAGCAATTTGATCTTATCTATGATATAGATTTGTTTTACTGCGATTACCTACAAGCATTCATCAAGCTGAAATTAATACTAGATGGGATACGCTATAGTCCTTTTCAACCTATAGGATCAGATGATCAAACAGCTGATAACTATGACTTTGTACTTTCACTGACACCTGAACAATTACAGGAACTACTGCAACAGGCTCAGCTTTGTAAGAGCAGTATCTATACAGATATTCAGCAGTTTCATTTACAGGAAGTTGATAATGCAAAAAGTCTTGCGGAATATCTCACGAAGCTTTTTAAGCATTATTCACGGATACTAGTGGTACGGGTGGATTTGAAATATACAAAAGAAGCTCAGACAGACATCAATATTAAACAGTTTTATCAGCATTTTGAGAAGATGCGAAATCGCATATCAAATCAAGATACCTGTTTTGAAAATCTACATGGTTACGCTTGGGCAATGGAGCAAGGAACAGAAAATGGTGGTTATCACGTACATTTGCTATTGATCTATAGTGCGGATAAACATCGTAAAGGTTCATATCTGGCACAGCAAGTTGGTGAGAAGTGGATTGAACTGACTAACCAACAAGGGACTTATTACAATCTGCATAATAGAGCATATATCAACCAATTGATAATGCAGGGTAATGAGATAGGCATTGGCACACTGTCACGGGAGGTGGAAGGCGATTTGGAGAAATTACTCACAGTTGGCTTGTATCTCACAAAGGAAACCAAAGAAAGCCAAAGGTTGAGGGTAAAGACTACTAAGGGTATGCAAACTTTTGGGCATGGAAAATTTGAAATAGACAGCAGACGAGGGATCAAAAAAGGCTGAACACAGCACTTTTGATTTATACATTATTACTCAAAAAAGCCATCTTGAATAAACCGCAAAAGTGGTTTTAAACGCATCATGCGACTACCGCGAGATGAAAGCTATGCTACTAGCATCATAAGATCTAAGTTTCCTAAGACTGATTGAAACATATTTCAGTTATATAACATCAATATGAATCAATCAGGAATTGGATTTATCAAGTGATAAGTCCGTTCTAATTACATCGATCAAATAGAAGACTGCTCGATTTCATTCCTGATAAAGGGAGTGAGATTGAGCAGTCTTTTTTGTTTATAAGGACTAAAACTATGGCACATCAAATTGAACAAATGGCTTATGTCGGTGATACCCCTTGGCATGGCTTGGGTAATCAACTGACCCCTAATCAACCGATTGAAATCTGGGCACAACAGGCAGGGATGGACTGGCGCATTGAATCCTCTAATGTCAGCTACATGGCACAGAATGAACGTGGACAGAGCATCATCCTGCCTTATGAAGAACAACGGGTACTCTACCGTTCTGATACCCATGCCCCCTTATCAGTCGTTAGCCAGCGTTATCAGGAAGTACAACCTAGAGAGATTCTGGAGTTCTACCGGGATCTGACTGAGCAATCGGGCTTTGAGCTTGAAACTGCGGGTGTACTCAAGGGGGGTAAGAAATTCTGGGCATTGGCACGTACAGGGCAATCTACTGCACTCAAAGGTAAGGATGTCAGCAATGGCTACATCCTGTTGGCAACCGCTTGTGATGGCACCTTGGCAACCACGGCACAGTTCACTTCGATTCGTGTGGTGTGTAACAACACTTTGGCAATTGCCTTACGTGGGCAGAGTAGCAGTGCTGGTGTAGTCAAAGTTCCACATAGCACCAAGTTCGATGCCGAGAAAGTCAAACAGCAATTGGGTATTTCCGTGCGTGCCTGGGATGAGCACATGTATGAAATGAAACAGCTCAGTCAGCGTAAAGTCACTCAGGGTGAAGCCGCTGCCTTCTTTGATGCTGTGTTCAATAACACAACCATGAGCGTACAAGACCAGGAGGATAACATTATCCAGTTCTACCGGAATGTGGCAGCACAAGCCAGTAACTCCACAAGTAATAAAACTGAGCCAAATGGACGGGCCATGAGTAAAGTCATGGAGATGTTTAACGGACAGGGACGAGGGGCAGAACTTTCCTCTGCCAAAGATACCGCCTATGGTTTGCTGTGTTCGATCACTGAATTTGCAGACCATGAGCGTCGAGCCATGAGTACCGATCACCGACTTGATTCCGCATGGTTTGGTGCAGGCGCAGCACTCAAACAGCGTGGACTGGAACAGGCCTTGAGATTGGTTGCTTAATACAGTTTTATTTACTGGCTTAAGTTTTATTTAAGATCGAGAACTTAATCTACTATCAAGGTTAAATTCTCCATGAACCTCAAAACTACCCTTTGGCCACATCTCCCCGGATGTGGTTTTTTTTATGCCGCAAATTTGTAGATTCAATGATCAGGAGATAAATCATGAACAACGTCGCTCAATTATCAAATCTATCTCACCCATCCCTGTTGCCATTACAACCATTGGCACAGCAGCCAGCAGCATCAAATAAAAACAACCGTAGTATGGCAGCCAAACGATTAGCCAACACCAAAGATCTCAATCATCAACAGTGGTTAGAAGTACGTAAACAGGGTATTGGCAGTAGTGATGCAGCCACTGCATGCGGACTCAATCCGCATATGTCGATGCTGGAACTGTGGATGATCAAGACGGGTCGGGTACAGCAAAACATTCAAGATGAAAGCTCAGGCCATGCACCGCTATATTGGGGCAAGCAGCTTGAACCTTTAGTCGCCGAATACTACAGCATGCAGACCAACAATAAGGTGCGTCGGGTCAATGCTGTGTTGCAGCACCCTGATCCGGATAAAGCCTTTATGCTGGCCAATCTGGACTATGCTGTGGTCGGTAGCGATGAGGTACAGATCCTTGAATGTAAAACCGCAGGAGAGTATGGCAGTAAACTATGGCGGGACGGTGTTCCACTCTATGTTCTGTGTCAGGTACAGCATCAACTGGCCGTAACCGGTAAACAGGCTGCGCATATCTGCGTCTTGCTGTGTGGACATGAAACCCGGATTTTTAAAGTCACCCGCAACGAAGCGTTGATCCAACAGATCATCCATGCGGAACGCTACTTCTGGGAATGTGTACAGCGTGATATGCCACCGGCAGCAGATGCCAGTGAGTCGGCAGCACAAGCCTTACAGCAACTCTATCCTGAGCATCAGCCTTTAACGGTAGAAGATCTCAGTCAGCTGGAATTTGCCAATCAGTTATTCGATCAATTGATTGAGGAGAAGAACCAGATTGAGCAACACCAAACTCAGTTTGATGAACTAAAGCATCAAATACAGGCCTTAATGAAAGATGCAGAACGCGCTACGTTTGCAAACGGTTCAGTGACCTGGAAGAAAAGTAAGGACTCTGTCAGCTTGGACAGTAAGGCCTTGCTGAAACTACACCCAGAAATGCTGGAACAATTTCCCCTCACCCGTGCAGGTACACGACGTTTCCAGATCTATAGCAATCGTTAATCAACAACAACCAAACTTAACCTAAGCCTATACCGATCCCATGCCCCAGCGCATGGGATTTTTTATTTCTTTATTCAATATTTCTAGGAGATTCAACATGATTAAAGGTCTAGCAATTACCCCGCCTGTACTTGGTCGTATCAGTATTGGCAAGGTGGTCGAAAAGAATGGTAAACGCCTACCAGAAAAAGATGACCAGTTCACCATCACCAGTCAGATTCAGAGTAAGGACGGCTGGATCAAGCATCCACTGGATGAGCAGCTACGGGCCAAAGCTCCCAATCAAAAGCTGCGCTCCATTCCAGTCAGAATGATCTTCAATGACCCTGATCTGAATCTGAGAGCAGAGTACAGCATGTTTGACCGACAGACGGGACGACCGATTTGTGTAGGTAACGGACAGACCTGCCAGCGGTTGACCAGTCAAGGCGTCGAACAGCATCCGTGTCCATCGCCAGATCTCTGTTCGTTGGCACAAGGTGGACACTGCAAGCCTTATGGGCGTTTGCATGTCAATTTGGATGAATCGGATGAACTGGGCACTTTCATCTTTAGAACCACTGGCTTTAACAGCATCCGAACCTTGGCTGCACGTTTAGCTTACTACCATGCGGCATCGGGAGGGTTGTTGTCATGTCTGCCCCTACAGCTGACTTTAAGGGGAAAGAGTACTACGCAAAGCTATCGCCAACCCGTGTATTACGTGGATCTGACGTTAAGGGAAGGGATTCAGTTACATGAAGCCATTCGTACAGCGACACAGATTGATGAACAAAGTAAACAGGCAGGTTTTTATCAGGAGGCTTTGGATCATATCGCACGACAGGGTTTTGCGAATGCGAAGTTTGAGGTCAATAGTGAGGAAGGAGTAGATGTGCTGGAAGAGTTTTATGCCAGCACAGAAACTAAGCCTGAATCTGGTCAGACGGATGTGATGGATTACATACAGGAGATTCAGCAGGGGCTGCAACAAAGTGTCAGTGCGGTAAATTAGATTGGCTTGGATCAATTTGGAATAAATTTCTACAGAACGTCCTGATCATTTGAGCAGAAGACAGCTCGCTTAAATGATCTTAGGAGAACTCGTCATGAATACATTTGTCGGTCAAACTTTTCAAATGAATCAACTCATTAATATCAAACAAGTCATAGAGTTTACTGGCGTTTGTCGATCAACTATTTATGAGATGATGGATGAAAATTCACCTTATTACGATGAAACTTTCCCCAAGAAAGTGAAAATCACAAAAAACCGTATTGGTTGGTCAGCTTGGGAAATCAATCAGTGGATTGAAGCCAAGTTGGAAAGCCGGTAATGGATGGGAGCTTCGGCTCCCTTAATTTTTTTGTTATTCAGGAGTGATTATGCAGGCTTCAAAAATAGCGATCAGTCCATCTAACCGGCAGTTGAATCCATCAATATTGGCCTGAATCCAGACTTCCTTATTGTTAATTTTACTCCACTGTACCCCATAGCCGCAGTGAGCAAGTAGGTGTTCAAAGAAGATACGCTGGGTGCGTCCATTGCCTTCACGAAATGGGTGAATCACGTTGAGTTCACAATAAAAATCGGCAATTTTTTGGATAAGCACTGGTTTTGCTAAACCTTGAAAATAGTGCTGATGCTCAAGTTGCTTGAAGAGCTTATTGGCTTCAATCTCAATACGCGAGAAGGTACAAAAGCGGGTATCACCTTTGGCAATATCCACTTGTCTTAGTTCACCTGCCCAGGCATACAGGTCTGAAAAGAGCTGAAAGTGAATGGATTGCAGGTATTTGAGATCGTAAGGTGGCTCCGCATACTCAATTCGTGTGCTGGCATACTCAGTCAACTCCAGTTCTGCCTGTTGCAGAATTTCAGCATCCTGAATGTTCAGCTTGTTTTTGAGTACGTCCGAGTTGGGGTAACAGTAAATGCTGTCACCCATTTCACCATATTTATCCATAAGGAAGCCTGATCACGATTCCGAGGTCTGTGAGAATTTCTTATATTTCTGTAGAATCTGAGCTTTACTTAATGCCGGTGCGTTTGAGGACGGGTTAATGCCTTCCAGCTTTAAACTGGCTTGATAATTCTGCAAGCGCGTAGCTTGGATATATTTTTTTTTCTGTTCGAGGGTAAGGAGCATAGTTCAAGTTCCTTTAAACAAGGGAGTATAAATTGAGTTTAGCAGATCGAGTCTATAAAAGGCACATGGAGTCGTGTCGGCATCCTAGCTGCTGGAATGAAGAAGTCGCAGGGCTATCGCTTATACAACTAAAGTCACGTGGCCTATAGCGACAAGGCTTGTCGCCTAGTTAAATCAATTGAGTGATTAATCACTATTTTTTTCCAAAAGTTCAACAAAATTTCAGTAAGATAAAGGTAAGCAAGTTTTCAGTTGATGCTACTGCGTCAAATAAGAACCAGGATTTTTCAGAACACTATGACCAACAATAACTTTTCACAAATCGCTTCTTTCATCTGGTCGGTTGCCGACCTGTTGCGTGGAGACTTCAAACAATCGCAATATGGCCGCATCATTCTGCCATTTACCTTGTTACGTCGTCTGGAATGTGTACTGGAAGAAAGCAAGGCTGCGGTATTGGCGGAACATGAAAAAGTCTCCAAGCTGAATTTGCCAGAAGAAGCTCAAGAAAAGTTATTGCTGCGTGCCACCAATGGTCTGTCCTTCTTTAACACCTCCCCAATGGATCTCAGCAAAATGGGGCAGAGTGATATCAAGGCCAACTTAAGCACCTATGTGCAAAGTTTCTCTAAAGATGCCCGTGAGATATTTGAATACTTTAACTTCATCGAATTTGCAGGCTTACTCGATGATGCCAACCTTTTGTATAAAGTCGTGCAAAAGTTTGCTACCACGGATCTGAGTCCAAAGAACGTATCCAACCATGACATGGGCTTGGTGTTTGAAGAACTTATCCGTCGTTTTGCCGAAGGTTCTAATGAAACGGCTGGGGAACACTTTACCCCGCGTGACATCGTACGTTTGACCACTGCACTGGTGTTTATGGAAGATGATGACGTCCTGACTAAAGACGGCATTATCCGTACCATTTACGATCCTACAGCCGGGACGGGTGGCTTCCTCTCTTCCGGTATGGAATATCTGCATGAGCTGAACCCGAATGCGGTGATGCGTGCGTTTGGTCAGGAACTCAATCCGGAATCCTATGCCATCTGTAAAGCCGACATGCTGATCAAAGGCCAAGACGTGAGCCGGATTAAACTCGGCAACACGCTGTCGAATGACCAGCTCGCATTGGATAAATTTGACTATATGTTATCTAACCCACCTTTTGGTGTGGACTGGAAAAAGATCGAACAGGACATCAAGGACGAACATGAACACAAGGGCTTTGATGGCCGTTTCGGTGCAGGCTTGCCACGGGTATCGGATGGTTCACTATTATTCCTGATGCACCTGATCAGCAAGATGCGTGATGCCAGCAGTACCGAGAGCGGTAGCCGCATCGGGATTATCCTGAATGGTTCACCTTTATTTACCGGTAGTGCAGGCAGTGGCGAAAGCGAGATCCGTCGCTATATTTTAGAAGCCGATTTGCTGGAAGCCATTATTGCCTTACCGAACGACATGTTCTACAACACCGGGATTGCCACCTATATCTGGGTACTCAGCAATAAAAAAGCCGCTGAACGTAAAGGCAAGGTACAGCTGATTAATGCCTCAAACCTCAGTACCAAAATGCGTAAGTCGCTGGGTTCAAAACGTAACTATCTGACTGAAGCTGAAATTGCCACCATTACCCAAAATTACGGTGACTTTGTCGCGGTAGACACCTTGGCGCAGGATGGCGAAACCGAACAGCAAAAACCATTCGCCAGCAAGATTTTTGATAGTCATGAATTTGGCTACCGTCGCGTAACCATTGAACGTCCATTACGTTTATCGACACAGATCACGGATAGCGCGATTGCTGCATTACGTTTTGCGCCAAAACCGTTTAATGCCGTGATGCAAAGTATCGATGCGCAATTGGGCACAGCCTTTGGTACAGCGTGGACAGCAGAAACTTATGGTCAGTTGCAGGACGTGGCGCTTGAGGTGCGTGCCATGATTAAAGCCGAGTTCCCTGAGCTAAAAGAAAAAGACATTAAAGAGGTACTGGATAGCAAAATCTGGCTATTCCAGAAAGCCCTGATGGAAAAAGCCGAGGCGTTACAAGAGGTGATTGGCACTGAGCAGTTTGATGATTTTAACCAGTTTGATGAAGTGCTGAAGAAAGCCCTGAAGCAGACCGACATCAAGCTGGATGCCAAAGAGAAGAAACAGCTGTTAGATGCCATTACCTGGAAGAATCCGGAAGCAGAACCAGTGATAAACAAGGTCGTGAAACAGGCGGAAAATCCACTATATGGCCAGTTCAGCTACCAGGGCAAAGTGGTCGAGTTTGTGCAGGATGGGGATTTGCGTGATGCCGAGAATATCGCACTGAATCCAAAGGTCAGTACCACAGAGCTGATTGAAGATTACTTCAAACGTGAAGTACAACCACACGTGCCGGATGCCTGGATCAATGCCGACAAGCGTGATGAAAAAGATGGCGAGATTGGTATTGTGGGTTATGAAATTCCGTTTAACCGTCATTTCTACGTGTACCAGCCACCGCGTGACTTAGCCGAGATTGATACAGATCTTGATGCGGTGAGTGCCGAGATTATGCAGCTGCTACAAGAGGTGCGTTCTTAATGGCTCAATACGAAGAATATAAATTAACTCATTCTCTAGGATTTGAAAAAATTCCTACAGAATGGAATTTAAAGAAAGTTAAATATTTATTTGATATAGGTCGAGGGCGTGTAATTTCACAAGAGGAACTGATGGATAATGGTTTATATCCTGTGTTTTCTTCGCAAACTCAAAATAATGGTTGTCTAGGTTATATCAATACATTTGATTTTGATTGTGAACAATTAACATGGACTACTGATGGAGCAAATGCAGGAACAGTGTTTATTCGTTCAGGTAAGCATAATTGCACTAATGTATGCGGTACACTACAACCCATAACAAAAAATTCCAATTTAAAATTTAGTCATTACGCACTTCAATATGCTACACAATTTCATAAGCGCCCTGATACAAATGGTGCAAAAATTATGAATAATGAGATGGCAGAAATTAGTTTTGCTCTGCCACCCGAACAAGAACAATTTAAGATTGTTGAATATCTCAACTATGAAACTGCCAAAATCGATCACCTGATTGAAAAACAACAACAACTGATTGAACTGCTGAAAGAAAAACGTCAGGCGGTGATTAGCCATGCCGTGACCAAAGGACTCGATCCAAATGTTCCGATGAAAGATTCGGGTGTGGAGTGGTTAGGGGAAGTGCCGGAGCATTGGAAAGTAACTCGTTTTAAATTCTTGTGTGACAGTATTGTTGCTGGACCATTTGGTTCTAGTATTACTAAAGATATGTATGTTAATCAAGGTTTTAAAGTTTATGGTCAAGAGCAAGTAATTCCAAATAATTTTGAAATAGGCGATTATTATATTTCTGAAAAAAACTATAAAGAGTTAGCTAGATATGCGGTTGATCCAGGAGATATTCTAATAAGTTGTGTGGGTACATTCGGTAAAATAGCCGTTTTTCCTTCAAATGGGGAAAAAGGCATAATTAACCCTCGCCTAATAAAAGCTACTCTTTCTAAAGATCATAATTCATATTTTTATCGAGAATTTCTTAAGAGTGAAGCTGTATTTAAGCAATTTGAGCAACTCTCTAGAGGGGGAACGATGGGAGTTATCAATATTGCAATATTAAATGAAATTGTAGCAGTGGCACCAGACACAAATGAGCAAGAAGCTATTTATGTGTTCATAGCTGAACAAAAAATAAAATTTAGTCATTTAATTGGTAGAGCTTGTGAGCAAATTGAATTATTAAAAGAACGCCGCACCGCCCTGATCTCAGCCGCAGTGACTGGGAAAATTGACGTTCGTAATTGGCAAGCTCCAAGCGTTACTGAGGCAGACACGGAGTTAAGCGCATGAGTGAGCATTCATTAACGAGCTTAGCTTTGCCACAACTGCCCCAAGAGATTGTTTCACTCGTTCATACGGCCAAACAGCGCGCAGCCGTAGCCGTCAATGCCGAACTGACCTTGCTGTATTGGTCGGTGGGACAACGTATCCGACAGGAAATATTAAAAGGGGAGCGGGCAGAATATGGGCAACACATCATTGGCAATTTATCCAAAGCCCTGACAGCGCAATTAGGCCGAGGCTGGGGAAAGTCACAGCTCAACTACTATGTTAAATTTGCAGAAGTTTTTGATGATATTAACATTGTCCATGCAGTGCGTGGACAATTAAGCTGGACGCATCTTAAAACCCTGATGTATATAGATGACCACATCAAACGAGAGTTTTATCTCAGCATGGCCGTGCAGGAACGCTGGTCTACACGAACGCTGGATGAACGCATCGGTTCAATGCTGTTTGAACGCACCGCCATTTCCAAAAAACCGGATGAAACCATTCTGCATGAACTGCAACAGCTCAAGGAACAAGGGGTTGTACATCAGCAGCTCTTGCTCAAAGATCCTTATATTCTGGACTTTCTCGATCTGAATGACCGCTATCTGGAAAAAGATTTAGAAGATGCCATTTTGCGCGATATTGAGCAGTTTCTTTTAGAGCTTGGTTCAGGCTTTACCTTTATTGCCCGCCAGAAGCGTATTCAGATTGATGAAGATGATTTCTACATTGACCTGTTGTTTTATAACCGCAAACTCAAACGACTGGTCGCGATTGACCTGAAAACTGAAAAATTCCGGCATTCGCATAAAAGCCAGATGGAACTGTATTTACGCTGGCTGGCTAAATACGAACAGGAAGAAGGTGAAAACCCACCGCTGGGCATTATTTTCTGTACTTCTAAAAAACATGAGCAAATTGAATTGCTGGACTTGGAAAGCTCGGATATTCATGTGGCTGAATACATGACGGTTTTGCCACCCAAAGAAATCCTGGAACAACGCTTACAACTTGCTATGGAACGTGCTAAACAACGCTTGCTTGCCGATGGAGAATCATAAACATGGATGCCACCCGCGAAAGCATTTTCCAGAACGATATTATTCAACAGATGCTGGCTCAAGGCTGGCAACTTGGTACGCCACAAGGCTACAACCGTGAAACCGCCTTGTATGAGCAGGACGTACTGGATTTTGTGCAACAAACCCAAGCACAAGACTGGCAGAAGTTCCAGCGCATCTTTCCGCAGGATACCGAACGGCATTTTCTCGATGCCGTGGTGGCCCAGCTAAAGAAAGCCGACATCAATGCCACCGATGAACAGTCGCGTACCTATGGCACCTTGGGTGTGCTTCGTCATGGAGTGAAAACCCGCAGCGCACGATTTTTCCTGTGTCAGTTTAAACCTGAACATGCGCTGAATCCCGATACCTTAGCCAATTACAAAAAGAACATCTGCCGCATTGTGCCAGAGCTGGTCTATAGCCCGTATGCTACGGCTGCCGAGTTACAGGACATGGGCAAACAGGCCAAGAAATGGCGCATTGACCTGGTGCTGTTTATAAACGGCTTTCCTGTGGCAACACTGGAACTCAAGTCCGAGTTTAAACAGGCGGTGCAGAATGCCATGTTGCAGTACAAACGTACCCGCTTGCCGAAAGATCCAGAAACCAACAAGCCTGAACCCTTGCTGATGTTTAAGCGTGGCGCATTGGTACACTTTGCCGTGAGTCAATACGAAGTCTATATGGCGACCCAACTGGCCGGAGAAGATACTTTCTTCCTGCCATTCAATAAAGGCACGCATGACGGTGGCGCAGGCAATGATGTGCCAGAAGACCAGAATCAGTACGCCACCGCCTATCTGTGGAATGAAGTCCTCACACCGGACAATTTGCTGAATATCATTGGACGTTTTGTCCATCTGCAAATTGAAGAAAAAGAAGACTGGGAAGGACGCAAGTACAAAAAAGAACTGCTGATCTTCCCACGTTACCACCAGTGGAATGTGGTCACCAAACTGATCAATGCCGCCTTAGAGGAGGGCACTGGACAGAAATATCTGATTCAGCACAGTGCAGGTTCAGGTAAGTCCAACTCGATTGCCTGGACAGCACATCAGCTGTCGACCCTGTACGATCAACACAATCTGAAACTGTTTGATTCGGTGATTGTGGTCACGGATCGTACCATTCTGGATGCCCAGTTACAGGACACCATCTACCAGTTTGAACATGCCGATGGCGTGGTCGGACGCATCAATAACAAAGAGGGTGATGGCTCCAAATCGGAAAAACTGGCCAAGGCACTGGAAACCTCACAGCCGATTATCATTGTGACCATCCAGACTTTCCCCTTTGTGCTGCGTGCGATTGAAAACAGTACCAATCTTAAACAGCGACGCTATGCGGTGATTGCCGATGAAGCGCATTCTTCGCAAAGCGGCTCTACGGCACGACAACTGAAAGAAGTGTTGATGCTGGAAGAGCGCGAAGAGGATGCTGAATTGTCTTCGGAAGATATTCTGGATGCGGTGGTGGCTGCACGTAAGGGCAGTAATAACCTCAGCTACTATGCCTTTACCGCGACACCGAAAGACAAAACCCTGCAACTGTTTGGCCGTGTACCCAATCCTGAGCTACCACCCTCCAAGCAAAACAAGCCAGAAGCCTTCCATGTTTACTCCATGCGCCAAGCCATTGAAGAAGGCTTTATTCTGGATGTGCTGAAAAACTATACTAACTATAAAGTGGTGTATAAGCTAAAACAGAAAATTGAAGAAGCCGACAAACAGGTCGATGCCAAAAAAGCCAAGATCAGACTGAATCAGTGGGTGCGCCTGCATGACCACAACATTTCTCAGAAAGTGAAAGTCATTGTCGAGCATTTCAAAAATAACGTGATGGGCTTATTGGGTGGGCAGGCTAAAGCCATGGTGGTGACCAGTTCACGTAAAGAAGCTGTGCGTTACAAGCTGGCCTTTGACAAATACGTGACGGATCAGGGCTATAAGTCCATTCAGGCTATGGTCGCATTCTCGGGTGAGGTTGAGTTTAATGACAAGGATACCGACAGCAGTGGTTTAGTCGGGCAGACCTTTAATGAACGCAACATGAACCCGGGACTGAAAGGTCGGGAAATGCGCAAGGCCTTTGACAGTGATGACTATCAGGTGATGTTGGTGGCCAACAAGTTCCAGACTGGCTTTGACCAACCGAAACTGTGTGCCATGTACGTAGACAAAAAGCTGGGTGGTGTTGAGTGCGTACAGACCTTATCACGCCTGAACCGCACCTATCCGGGCAAAGCGGAATCTGGCACCTTTGTCTTGGATTTCTTTAACGATCCTAAAGACATTCTTGGGGCCTTCCAGCCTTACTATCAAACCGCAGAATTAGCCGATGTTTCCAATCCAGATCAGATCTTTGACTTGTTTGAAAAGCTGAAAGCCAGCAAGATTTTTCTGTGGACGGAAGTTGAACAGTTTGTAGAAGCCTTCTTTACCAAGAACAAATCCAATGCTGCGATCAGTAATATCTGCAAACCGGCGGTTGAACGCTGGCAGAAACGTTATAGTCAGGCCATCGAAGCCTATAACACCACCCGAGATATGCTGGAACGCTGCAAGAAAACCAATGATGCGGTGCTGATTGCCAATGCCGACAATGCCTTTAAAGAGGCCAAGCTTGAAAAAGACAAGCTGGAAATCTTTAAAAAAGACTTGGGCAGCTTTACCCGTTTTTACGAGTTTATGTCGCAGATCGTGGACTACGATGACAAAGAACTGGAAAAACTTAGTCTGTATGTGCGTAACCTGCGTCCATTGCTGCGTGAAACCGCAACGAAAGATGATGAGGTAGATCTAAGTAATGTCAGTATGAGCCATTACCGCTTGTCCAAGATCCGTCAGCAAGACATCAAGCTGAAAGAAGATGCCGAAGATTTTAAGCTGGAACCGGGCAATGACCTCGGTGCAGCCAAGCCACGCGATAAGAAAGAAGAGTTCCTGTCACAGATCATTGAGCGTCTGAATGATGTCTTTATCACTGATAACCTAACCGATAAAGACATGCTGAACTATGCCTATACGGTACGCGACAAGCTGGCTGAAAATGAGATTGTGATGAAGCAGATCGCCAACAATACCCGTGAACAGGCCATGCTGGGCGATTTCCCGAAAGCCATGGATGATGCCATTCTGGGTAGCAGTGCCGCGCATCAGGAACAGATGATGCAGTTACTGTCTGATCCGGCGAAGGCCAGCATCTTTGCACGGGTGATTTTTGATATGTTGAGCAATCGATAGTTTTAAGCATTTTAGATTTTTTATGACAACTCTATTTTAGAGTAAAGGGGGTGAAAATGAATTGGTTGGCTACAGCACAATTTTTACAAAAAACTAGATTCTGGCAAGAACTTATAAGATCTGCTGTTAATTTCTGATCCTGTATAAATCATGCTTGAGTGATTAATAAGACTGCTTTGTACAATGAGTTTCAAGAAGTATGAAAAATATTTGATGTTAATCAATTTATAAAGAATGTAATCAATTGATTAAATAATGATTTTGAGAAGTCCATGAATACACAACTTTTAATTGAACCGATGAGTATCCAGCAATTATTGGATAAAAATTTTTTTATTCCTTCTTACCAAAGGGGCTATCGATGGTCACCACAACAAATTAAAGACTTCTTAAATGATATTAAAGAATTTGAGCCAAAAACCAATGAGCTTGGAGAAAAATCTTGGTATTGCTTACAACCTTTAGTTATTAAACCAATGGATGCTAATGCAAAAACAACATTTAACCTTGATGAAAGTAAAGATTGGTACGAGGTTATTGATGGACAACAACGATTAACAACTCTGTTTTTAGTCGTTCACTACATCAATGAAATGTGGAAGGGTAAGCAAAAACTTGTCGAATTTTCTTTGAGATATCAAACTAGAGCGAATAGTGAAAATTTTCTTAAACAGTTGGAAGTTGATGAAGAAACAGATACGGTTGCTATTAATGATCAAAACATAGACTTTCATTTTATTAGCACAGCTTATAATACTATTCATCAGTGGGTAATGAGTTTTAGTGATCGCTTAGAAACATTAGATACTGGAGAGTTTGAATCAAAACTTATTCGTCACACAAAAGTTATCTGGTATGAAACCGATAGTGACTCCGTGGAAGTTTTTACGCGTATCAATGTTGGCAAAATTCCTCTGACCAATGCTGAACTGATCAAAGCACTCTTCTTAAATAATTCAAATTTTGCTGATGTAAAAGACAAAGATAAAGCAAAAATCAAACTCAAACAATTAGAGATTGCTAGTGAGTGGGATCGTATCGAATACACTTTACAACATGATTCGTTTTGGTATTTTTTAAATAATAAAAGTACGACCACTACTCGTATTGAGTTCATCTTTGACTTAATCGCAAATAAGTTGGAGAAAAGTCATGATGAGTTTTATACCTTTAGACATTTTGTTGAGAAGTTGAAAGAAAGCAGCATCAAGGAAGTCTGGAAACAAGTCAAACAATGTTTCCAGACACTTGAAGAGTGGTACAACGACCGTAAGCTCTATCATAAAGTTGGTTTTTTGGTAGCCACAGGATCAAGAATTAAGGACATTTTAGATTCTAGTCGGGGCAAATCTAAATCCGAATTTCTAAATGATCTAAATCAAAAGATCTGTGATGCTGTTATCAGCAAAGATGATATTAGTATGCTGAAATATCGCTCGGAAAAGATCCGTCCTATTTTGCTGTTACATAATATTCAAACCATGTTGAATAATGAAAATGAAACGAATCGTTTTCCATTTGATCGTTTTAAAAAAGAAAAATGGGATGTTGAGCATATTACTGCGATTGCTGAAGAGCCACCTCACACAGATAAGCATAAACGTGACTGGTTGGATGAAGTGAGAAACTTTGCTACGAAAAATGTACTTAAGCCTGAGTTACGGGAGCAATTAGAGGCAGTTAGTTTAGATCTTGTTAACTTTGATGATTTTTATCGTAATTTCTTGAAAGAATTTGAAGATAATCAGGGAGAAGTAGATAACATTAATAATCTAGTTCTACTAGATACCCATACTAACCGTAGTTATAAGAATGCTGTGTTTCCAATGAAACGGAATACCATTATTGAACGAGAAAAAGCAGGTATATTTGTTCCAATTTGTACAAAGAACGTATTTATGAAATTCTATAGTGAAGATGTGAGCCAAATGAGCTTTTGGGGTGAAAAAGATAAAGAGTTGTATTTTAGCGACTTAAACAACACTATCAATTCTCTATGCAATACATCTAACTAAGGGCGATCAAAATGGATAATAAAAAAACAGCTGAAAAAATGACATTTTGGCAACTTTTACAAAATTCAAAAATTGAAATTCCTATTATTCAACGTGATTATGCTCAAGGACGTCCTGAACAGATTAAAGTGAGAGAGCGTTTTTTAAATACACTGCACAATACATTGGAGTTCAGTCAAGGAATTGAATTAGATTTTATTTATGGTAGTCAGGTCGATGACACCATGCAACCTTTAGATGGCCAACAGCGACTTACAACCTTATATTTGCTGCACTGGTATTTTGCTAAAAAAGCTAATCTATTGAGTGAGTTTAAGAAATTTTTTAAAAATTTTAGCTATGAAACTCGTATTAGTTCACGAGAATTCTGTGAGGCACTAGTCAGTGAAAATATTGATATAGACCATTTGCAAAGCACGGATAAATTGTCTGAAATTATTATTGATAGGCCGTGGTTTTTCTTATCGTGGAAGAATGATCCTACTATTTCGGCTATGCTGAACATGCTGGATGCTATTCATCACAAATTTTACAATATAGAGCAAGGTTGGCAAAAACTCACCGATACAAAGTTGATTCAATTTTACCATTTGGATTTAGATAACTTTGGGCTATCTGATGATCTATATATAAAAATGAATGCACGAGGTAAACCGCTAACTACGTTTGAAAATTTTAAGGCGTTATTAGAAAAACAAATTTCAGTAGACAATTGGGAGGAAAAATCTCTTATTCCAACAGAAAAACTTGCTTATAAAATTGATAACACCTGGACAGATTTATTATGGTGTTTTCGCGATGAAAATGATCTTTTTGATGATGGTTTCTTGCAATTAATTAGCAATATTTATTTGATAACAAGGACTAAAAAAGAAAACATCCAACAAATTTCTAATGAACCGACATTATTGATGCCGGGAATGTTTGATAAAAATTCATTTGATTATCTTGTGCAAACTTTGGATAGCTATAGCCGAGTAGATTTTAAACAACTTAACTCATCTCTACCGATGATGAAATATTTGCATTTTAAAGATATTAATTATGAAAATTTCTTTGAACTTATTGTTAAATCAGAGGGCATTACCTATCCACAAAGAGTGATGTTTTTTGCTCAAACCAGTTATTTAAATATAAATGCAAAGTTTGATTCAGATAACTTTGCTGATTGGATGCGAGTGATTAGAAATGTTGTCAATAACTCAACTATTGATAATGATGAATCATTTATTGGTGCATTAGGCTTAGTTAGAGAATTAGCACAAGGAAGCAATGATATTTATAAATATCTAAGCGAAAATTCTGTAATTTCAAAGTTTGCTTCTAAACAAGTTGAAGAAGAGGGGCTTAAGGCAAAAACTATTATAGTATCTATGGATAATAAACAACCTATCCATCAATTGGAAGATACAAAATTTTGTCAGGGTAGAATTAAATTTGCTCTTGATTGTCTAGCTACATTCGATCCAACACAACTGAATAAGATAAGAACTAATGTGGTTGAAAAATATTTTAATGCTAATGATATTACTAATGACATTAGACGAGTATTGTTGACAATAGGGGATAATAAATTTTATTACTACTGGGGGTCTTGGTTGTATGCTCTAAACCAGCCTAAACGATGTTTGATTGCAAACACTGAAGATTTAAAAAAATCGCTCTCAGAATATAACTATTATCTTAAAGAGTTAACGCAATTGTTAGTGGATAATCATCCAGCAGAGGTTATAGCTGACTATCAAATTCCTAAAGATATGCCAAATTGGAAAAAAAGACTGATTCAAGAACCTGGATTATTAGAAAAATCAAAACAACATTATGTTGCGATTAGTCGTGATGATAGTCGTTGTTGGTTGATACCATTAAGTAGAGTAGCCAATAGTGATGAGGGACGCTTACTCTGTGAAGAGGTAATTTAGTGAGTTAATTAGATTACCCCTTATAATCAATTGCATAGCTCAAATGAGATCTGACAATCCTTAGAGAGCGTTCAAAATTAATGTCAGGTTGGACTGCTCCCAGTATCCTAGACATGAGGTAGCCTCATTTTGAAGCTGCCTCAAATATCTCTGGATACCTTCTGAATAGCCATCAAAATGCAGATGGCTCTTTATTCATCCAATAGAATGCAGTTGATATAATCGCTCCAATACCGTTTCTGAAAATGGCTGCCAATAATTCCAGGATTTGTATTTGTTATTATATCGACCGCCACCTTCATTACGCCATTGTTTTAACATCGCAATAATTTCAGGGTTATAAGTGCAATTCACTGAAAGCATTCCACCAGAAAATTTACGGGCATGTACCCAAATCCCATTAATGGTGAATTGGTAGTCTTCCCAAGTGGATGCCGTGGGAAATTGAGTTGAATCCGTAGAGCTATCAGATTTTTCTTCAACTGATTGATTTTTATAGCCTATTAAATCGACTAGGCACGGCTTTGGAAGTGCTGGAAATAACCAAGTTTTATGTTCCAAGCTCTCAAGAATTAGCTTTTTAGCCTCATCACTGGGGATCACCAAATCGGAATTGAGCAGCCCGGACAAATCTATTTCAACAGTTTTAACATTCATGGATTTAATGATTTTCAGTTTATCTTCATCAATGAAATGGGTCACTGCAATTTCTATAAAAATCGGTTCTTCATCAATATAACAGGCCAAATCCGGGCGAATTAATCCTAGATGAAATTCAGGGATAATTTTATCGAATGTCCACCAGGTTGCCTCAATGTCTAAATTGGGAACCTCAGGCAGCAGTACTCCCATAGATTCAATAATGACTTGTTTGGCATATTTATGTAGTACGCTTTCAGGTTGAATAGCACAGCTATCTTTATTACTGGCATGGGCAAAATGATGTTCTTTGATTTCACCTTTACGGGCTAAAACTATTTCACCACATTCAAAGCATGTGCAGTTACAGGCAAGTCCACGAACTGCATCAGTAATATGGATCAAATTTTTATTTTCATCTAAAGCAATAAGCATGGTCATTTTATAATTCCTTCAGGAAGTTAATTTACTCATTCACTATGCTTGTGTTTTAATCTGTCCAACACCGTATTTAGGGGTGGAATACGGGTATGTGGGGGTATAAGTGACTGATAATAAATTACAAGTTCTTAAAAAATTACAAAATGAACTCTCTGATTTTCTGCAAACAGGTAAGGCATACGAATGTTTGAAAGTCATGTGTGCAGATTCAATAGATGCACTGCAAAATGGTCATGATGAAAAAGTCACCTTTACCCGTTGGAAGCTAAAAGCCCGATATGAAGGAAGCACCCAAGCCGCAGATGAAATTGACCCTAAGGAATTGCAAAAGTGGATTGATGATAAAAAATTGAATATCGTTCTCACTAATATCATTCAGGCTGAGCATCAACCTTTTCAGGAGTTAGGTTATTTCCCTGTAGTTAAAACTAATGAAACTAAAGGTGGGAAAGGCAACGAAAAATTGTATTGGCTAGATATTGAAAAAAAACGATTTGAAATAGTAGATCAACAAGCGGATGCGCCAGATGAATTTAGTCATATTGAATTCGTGGAGTATCATCGTAGTGAGCCATCTGCTATTAAAATTTCATGGTTTTATAGATTCTTTTTCAAAAATGGGGAAATGAAGAATAGAAGTCTGCGAGGGCTATTTCTTATATCGGTAATTTTTTCATCGGTTATTTTCTGGTTGTTGTATTTAATTGTCGTTGCTTTGGTACTGGTTCGAGAAGGACAAAGCTTTACCTCATTTAATTTACTGATTTTATTTGGAGTCGTTTTTTTTACGTGGTTGCTGTGGAAGTATGAATTTATTCCGATTTGGAACCTACCAGAGCATCGTGTCATTAAAGCACCGATGATCTTTTTATCTTTAAATGAACTTGATGCTGAAATTGAGATGTATAGAGATAAGGAGAGGAACCAAATCACGCGATTTACCCGCTTTACAGCCACTTGCCCGATTTGTACGGCAGATATTGTTTTAAGAGACGGGAAGCCAGATCAAAATGCACCATTGGTTGGACGTTGTGCCGAGAGTCCATTTGCCCATGTGTATAGTTTTGATCGGGTGACTATGAAAGGGAAGTATCTTGGGGTTTAATACCAAACAGCCAGTAGTAAGTGCATGGAAAACAGCATGAAATACCAACCGCCTTATACGATTACTTCAAAAATTATTCACTTGGTCGCTCAGATTAGTGAGTCTATAGGGCGTTTGACGGTACTGACTCAAATTCAGGATGGATTAAAACTAAGAAAAGCCAATCGAATTAGAACCATTCAGGGCTCACTTGCGATAGAAGGCAATACATTAAGCGAAGAACAGATTACTGCGATCTTGAATGGTAAACCTGTGATTGCTTCACCCAAAGAAGTCCAAGAAGTCCGTAATGCAATAAAAGCCTATGAGGCATTTCAGCAATGGAAACCCAGCAGTGGGCAGGACTTATTGCAAGCCCATCAAATATTAATGACGGGGTTAATTGATGAAGTTGGACAATTCCGTCATGGTGGGGTTGGTGTAATGTCTGGTGATCGGGTGGTACATATGGCTCCACCAGCTAACCAGGTGAATCGTTTAATCGGGGAACTATTGCAGTGGCTGGATGAAAGCCCAGAGCATCCATTGATTAAAAGCTCAGTTTTTCATTATGAATTTGAATTTATCCATCCTTTTGCTGATGGTAATGGCCGTATGGGCAGGCTTTGGCAGACACTGATATTGAGTCAGTGGAATCCTATTTTTGTCAATATACCTGTTGACAGCCTCATTTATCAAAATCAAAAAGCCTATTACGATGCTTTGCAAGCCAGTACTGATCAGACGGATTCAGCGCCATTTATAGAGTTTATATTACAGATGATTTTGGTTGCGATTCTAAGTTCTACAGTCACCGATCAAGCTAGCGATCAAGCTGGTGTACAAGACAGCGATCAAGTTAAGCGCCTGGTTACTTTGATGGATAAACATGAATACACGCTAGCTGAATTGATGTCATTATTGGGGTTGTCACATCGGGCTACATTTCAAAAGAACTATCTCAATCCAGCAATTGAAGCAGGGTTGATTGAGCGTACCATTCCTGATAAGCCAAAAAGTCCAAAGCAAAAATATAGATTAAAGAGGATATAAAATTTGTTGGAATCAGGTTTTTTTATTTAGATTCCACTTTATGCTGTAAACAAAATTTAACCTGAAAAAACACCTAAAAAATTATCGGGTAAAAGATGGGTAAAAGGTATTGTAAATTCACCTGAAATCAATGAAAGATCAGTATGTTATTAATTTGTTTCAATTGCCACCATCTCAATTTCGCTCTTATCAACTTATTGACTTTTATTAAGAGAAATACAATTAAAAAAGTCCTTAAGATATTCAGTTTGTTAGATGAGGGATGTTCCTAATGTGAGTTGAGAATCCGAAAAGAAGCTTTAGCTTCTTAATTTAATTGACACGGTAATCCCCCCTAAAAATAATAGGATCTAAAAGTAGAATTTTCTCTTAAGATACGAGCAGGAGATTCTGCATG